>DATBXG010000266.1:0-2064 GCA_036514415.1 Paraburkholderia sp. | reverse complement strand
TGCTCTGTGCACCGCGCCCGCGCCGGCGCTCGTGCTCGACGACGACCCCGAGCAGTTGATCGACATCGGCGTAACGCGAGCCGCCCGCCGGGGCGGAGGGCAGCTCCTTTACCGGCGGACGTCTCGGGGCTGCGTTCGAACTAGCCATGGCCTAAACGTAAATGTTCAATGTGAACATAACAAGAACGATCTGAGTTGTTAGTACATTTTGTGCGCGCGCTGCCATCCAGCCCCATGATATAGAGCAATCTCGCCATTGCCTTTAGGTTGCATGATCACCGTCATCATCCCGACCCGCGAATCGGAGCGCACGCTCGTGCAGACGCTCTCGCCACTGGTGGCGGGCGCGACGGCGGGACTGATCGCGCAGGTGATCGTGGCGGACGCCGGGTCGCGCGATGCGACCGAGGAAGTCGCTGAAATCGCGGGCTGCGCTTTCCTTCGCCGCGAGGGGCCGGTCGGCGCACGGCTGAAAGCGGCCGCCGCCGCGGCGAAGACGCCGTGGCTTATGTTCTTGCGGCCGGGCACGGTGCCGGCGGCTGGCTGGCTCGAGGCGGTCGACGCATTCATGCAGTCCGGCGGCGAAGCGGCGAGCTTTCGTCGGGCGGACGGCGGCGGGTTTCTAACGCGGCTCGTACGGCCGCGTGTGCATCCGGACCAGGGCCTGCTGATCCGCAAGCACCTCTATGACGCGTCGGGCGGACATTTGGCGAGTGAGGGTGCCGAGGCCGCCCTGCTACGCAGGCTCCGGCGCATCGCATTGCTCGCCGCCACCGCTCAAGCGCCGATTACTTGACTTTGTCAAGCAATTGGCCATGCTTGCCGGCATGGCCGAGCCCGACAGGATCGCCGCCGTCCGGCGCTTCAACCGCTTCTACACCCGCCAGATCGGCGTGCTCCGCCGCACCTATCTCGACAGCCCCTACTCGCTCGGCGAGATGCGCGTGCTGTACGAACTCGCGACCGGCGCGATGACCGCGACGGATATCGTACGCGCGCTCGATCTCGACGCGGGCTACGTCAGCCGCGTGCTGCGCAATTTCGAGAAGAAGGGCCTCATCTCGCGGAAAGCGTCGAAAGAGGACGCTCGGCAGAGCGACATCGCGCTCACAGTGGCGGGGCACAAGATGTTCGCGCCGTTCGAGACGCGCTCGAACGAGCAGGTCGGCGACATGCTGGCGAAGCTCGAAGCCGGGCAGCAGGACCGACTCGTGCGAGCGATGGGAGAAATCGAAATGCTGCTGGACGGAAGCGCCGCGATCGAGACGCCGTCGTACATATTGCGCGAGCCGCGTATCGGCGATTTCGGCTGGATCGTCTCGCGCCACGCCGAACTCTATTCGCGGGAATACGGATGGGGCGAGCCGTTCGAGGGCCTGTGCACCCAGATCGTCGCCGATTTCGCAAACGGCAACGATCCGCAGCGCGAGCGCTGCTGGATCGCGGAGGTGAACGGCGAAAATGCCGGCTGCGTGATGCTGGTGAGGGAAACGGACGAGATCGCGCGCCTGCGCCTGCTGCTGGTCGACCCGAAGGCGCGCGGGCTGGGCGTGGGCGCGCACCTTGTCGATAAGTGCGTACAGTTCGCGCGCGCGGCCGGTTACAAATCGATCACCTTATGGACACACAGTATTTTGTTGGGCGCGCGGCACATCTACGAGAAGGCCGGCTTCCGCCTCACCTCGAGCGAAGCGCGCCACACCTGGGGCCAGGACGTGGTCGCCGAGTTCTGGGATTTGGAATTGTAATAATGGTGCAGCCTACGCCGTCGCGCCGCGCGCCTTCTCGCGGCGCAGATGCTCGTCCAGCCGCGGCAGGATCTCGACGAAATTGCACGGCCGGTAGCGGTAGTCGAGCTGGTGCACCAGGATCTCGTCCCAGGCGTCCTTGCAAGCGCCGGGCGATCCGGGCAGGCAGAAAATATAAGTCGACTTCGCGACGCCCGCCGTCGCGCGCGTCTGGATCGCAGACGTGCCGATCTTGGCGTGACTGACGAGCAGGAACAGCATCGCGAAGCCGTCCATCTTCTTCTCGAACAGCGGCTCGACCGCTTCGGGCGTCACG
>DATBXG010000265.1:0-4449 GCA_036514415.1 Paraburkholderia sp. | reverse complement strand
CGGCTTACCGCGAAGAGGACGGTCAGCGCGTCATGAAGAAGAGCGAGATCCTGATTCGCGTGCTGCTCGGTCGCGGCGACGCGCAGGCCACGATCTGGACCTGTGACCTCTCGCACGACTACGTGAGCATCAACGCCGACTATCGTTCTTAAATTCGGCCCCTGATTCAAGCCCTCACCACATGGACAAGCTCGAAAAGTTTCTGACCCGCGCCGAAGCGCTGCTCGGCCGCCTCGAAGCCGTGCTTCCGCCCTCGGCGCCCGACGTCGACTGGAACGCGGCCATCGCGTTCCGCTGGCGCAAGCGCCAGGGGCGCGGCTTTTTGCAGCCGGTGCCCGCGATCTCGCTGATCTCGCTCGACGACCTGCAGAACATCGAGCGCCAGAAAGACCTCATCGAACGCAACACGCGCCAGTTCGTGCAGAAGAAGCCCGCGAACAACGTGCTGCTCACCGGCGCGCGCGGCACCGGCAAGTCGTCGCTGATCAAGGCCTGCCTGAACGCGCACGCGAAGGACGGTCTGCGCCTGATCGAAGTCGACAAGGACGACCTGCACGACCTCGGCGATATCGTCGATCTCATCTCGACGCGCCCCGAGCGCTTCATCGTGTTCTGCGACGACCTCTCGTTCGAGGAAGGCGAGTCGGGCTACAAGGCGCTGAAGGTGGCGCTGGATGGCTCGGTGGCGGCGCAGTCGGACAACGTGCTGATCTACGCGACCTCGAACCGCCGCCATCTGCTGCCCGAGTACATGAGCGACAACGAGACGTACAAGCACATGCCCGACGGCGAGATTCATCCGGGTGAAGTCGTCGAAGAAAAGATCTCGCTGTCCGAGCGCTTCGGCCTTTGGGTGAGCTTCTATCCGTTCAAGCAGGACGACTATCTGACGATCGTCGGCCACTGGCTGCGCCATTTCGGCTGCGACGACGCCGAAGTCGAATCGGCGCGCGGCGACGCGCTCGTCTGGGCGCTGGAGCGCGGTTCGCGCTCGGGCCGCGTGGCATGGCAGTTCGCGCGCGACTGGTCGGGCAAGAAGGCGCAAGAGGCATGAGCGCCGAAGCCAACGCAGCAAAAGACGGCGCAGGGACAGGCGCGAACACGCGCCCGGTGACGGAAGTCGCAGTGGGCGTGCTGGTCCAGCCCGACGGCCGCTACCTGCTCGCGCAGCGGCCCGAAGGCAAGCCGTACGCAGGCTACTGGGAGTTTCCGGGTGGCAAGCTGGAGGCGGGCGAGACGGTCGAGGCTGCGCTCGCGCGCGAGCTGCACGAGGAACTGGGCATCGACGTGAAGGCGTGCCACCTGTGGCACACGCTCGAACACGATTACCCGCACGCTTACGTGCGCCTCTTCTTCTGCAAGGTGACCGAGTGGACGGGCGAGCCGCATGGTCGCGAAGGCCAGGCGTTCGTGTGGCAGTCGCTGCCGGCGAGCGTCGAGCCGCTGTTGCCCGCGACGATCCCTGTGCTGGAGTGGCTCGCTGCGGAGTGATACTGACGGGCCACGACAATGCAAAAGGCCGCTGTGCGTGATGCACAGCGGCCTTTTTATCGGTTGGCGCAAACGCTTCGCGCCGTTTATTGACGCGTATCCGTGGGTGGCGCGTCTTCAGGCGGCGTCTCGTCGTCGGCGCCACCGATGCGGTACTTTTCGGCCGCCCACGCGCCGAGGTCCATTTGCTTGCAACGCTCGGAGCAGAAAGGGCGGAAGCGGTTTTCCGGCACCCAACGGACTTCCTTGCCGCAGGTGGGACATTTGACGACAGTGGTCATGCGATAGAACTTGGGTTGCGTTTGATCGGGCGTGACAGTGACGA
This sequence comes from Paraburkholderia sp., assembly GCA_036514415.1. GTDB lineage: Bacteria > Pseudomonadota > Gammaproteobacteria > Burkholderiales > Burkholderiaceae > Paraburkholderia. The sequence continues at coordinate 2,633 of DATBXG010000265.1, read as the reverse complement.
CGCGGCGGACTTCACAGGCTGCAGAGCGTGAGCTGGAACGGCACGTCCTGATCGACGGCCCGCGGACGCAGATCGCCATCCTGCACGGTGAAGCGCACCCAGAGCATGTACTTGTTCGCGCTCGCTTCCGGAATCACGCGCAATTCCGGTGCCACGCGCACCTGCATGAGTTGATACGCACGGCCCGACAGCATTTGCTGATAGCTGCCCTGCATCGCCATGACCTTCGACGCCTGGCCCGACTCGCGCGCGAGGCGCAGCACAATGGCGGCGGCGTCGCGCAGCGGCAGGAGCGGCGTGACCCACTTGGCGATGTCCTGACGGCGTTGGTCGGCATGCAACTGCTGCCACGCGTAATACGACGGCAGGTCGAATTTGCACGTGCCGCCAGGAATGATCGCGCGGCTGCGGATGCTCGTGAGCCACTCGTTGTCCATCAGATGCTGGCCCGTTTTGCCTTGCATCTGCGTGAGGCCGGCGAGCGTTTGCTCGATTTCGCCGAGCACGGTTTCGAGCGCATTCTGCTCGATGCCAGGATTGCCGCGGAACGGCGCGAGCGTTTGGCGCTGCCGTTCGAGCTCCTTCATGAGGTCCGACTTCAGGTCGGCGCGGCCTGCGACTTCGGCGATTTCGAAGAGCGTGGTGAGCGCGACGTGATGTTCCCTCGCATCCTCCTGGGTCAGGAAAAACGTGAAGCGCTCGAACAGGTCTTCGAGGCGCAGCAGCGTCCGGATTCGCTCGTTGAAGGGATACTCGTAAAGAATCAAGCGCGCTCGCCTCGGGCGTGGTAGGTGACGGATTGCAGCACATTCTAATGCCGTGGGACTACGGTCGCAATCGCGCCGGCCCGGCACTTCGCCGATGTGTCCCGCGAATCTGGACTGCGTGTTGATTCTCTGGGGCGCCCGCGATGCGTTTCGACTCGCCGGGCGAGCGCGGGTTCTGGCGAGAAACCCTGAGTGCCTGTGCGTGCGCCTTTGGCCCGCTTTACGCTTTGCTGGCCTTTTGCGCAGCGAGCTCGAGATACGTCTGATGCAACGCGTCGACATCGTGGGCAAGCGTTTCGAGCGTAGCGCCGGTGTCGTTCACGACCACGTTGTCGGCGGCCGCAAGGCGTGCCTCGCGCGTGGCCTGCCGCGCGATGATCGCGAGCACCTGTTCGCGCGTGAAGCCGTTGCGGCGCATGACGCGCGCGATCTGCGTTTCCACGCTGCAATCGACGGTGAGCACGCGATCGACTCGCGTCTTCCATGTGCCCGACTCCACGAGCAAGGGCACGACCACGATCACATAAGGCCCCGTCGCGTCGCGAGTTTCGCGTTCGGTTTCCGAACGGATCAGCGGATGCGTGATGGCTTCGAGCCGCTTGCGCGCGGACTCGTCGCCGAACACGAGCGCGCGCATGCGCGCACGGTCCATCGAGCCGTCGGGCGCGACGAATTCAGGGCCGAAGTCCGCGGCGATCTGCGCCATCGCGACGCCATGCGGTGCGGTAATGCGATGGGCGATGAGATCGGTGTCGACGATCGTCACGCCGCGCGCTGCAAAGCAATCCGCAACAGTGGACTTGCCGCTGCCGATGCCACCCGTCAATCCGACCGCGAACATTTGATCAGGTCCCCCACGCAAAAACGCCATAAAGCGGTGTTCCCGCAAACAGTGTGACGATCGCGCCTGCGGCGAGATACGGGCCGAACGGCAACGGCTCCCCGAAACGCATGCGCCCGCTCAACGTCGCGGCAATGCCGACCAGCGCGCCAGCCACCGCGGCGATCACGACGATCTGCGGCAGTGCGCTCCAGCCGAGCCATGCGCCGAGCGCGGCGAGCAGCTTGAAGTCGCCGTGGCCCATGCCTTCCACGCCGCGCAGCAGCTTGAAAAGCCAATAGACGCACCAAAGCGCCAGGTAGCCGGCGACGGCGCCGATCACCGCTTCGCGAAGACCCGCGAAGGTGCCCGCGAAGTTGATCAGGAGCCCGGCCCACAGCAGCGGTTGCGTGATCTCGTCGTAGAGCATCTGGTGCTCGAGATCGATGGCGCTTGCCGCTATGAGCGCGGCGCACAGCACGAAGGCGGCGAGCGCCTTGCCCGTAGGCCCGAAGGCGAGCAGTGCGCCGGCCGCGCATGCCGCGCCCGCCAGTTCGATGAGCGGGTAGCGCACGCTCACGCCAGCATGGCAGTGCGAGCAGCGCCCGCGCAGCGCGACCCAGCTGATGACCGGAATGTTTTCCCAGGCGCGCAACACGTGGCCGCAGTGCGGGCAGGCACTGCGCGGCAGCCAGAGGTTGTAGCGCGCAGGCAGGCCGTCGTCTTCGAAGAGCGGGCCGGGGGTGCCGGTCGCTTCGGCGACATCGGCGCGCCAGGCGCGCTCGAGCATGATCGGCAGCCGGTGCACGACGACGTTGAGAAAGCTGCCGATGACGAGTCCGAACGCAATGGCGAAGCCCATGAGCACGCCAAAGGGCAGGCCGCCGAGAGCGGCGGCGAGCGGCGTTGCAGTGTCGGGCGCGGAGAGAAATGGGACGGGCATGGGACGGAACCGGAATCTGGCAGCGATGCTACACCACGTTGCCCAGTTGAATGATGGGAAGATACATCGCAACGACGAGGCCGCCGACCAGTGCACCGAGCAC
>DATBXG010000264.1:0-3893 GCA_036514415.1 Paraburkholderia sp. | reverse complement strand
TTGAAGCGCTCCTTGCCGGCCAGCCGGAAATGTTCGCCTGCGCCGCAGAAGTCGGTCTTGTCCGGCGATACCGTGAAATCGAGGCCGAGTTCCCACAGCGTGTCACCGGCCTTTTCGTCGGCGAAGGGGTACATCTCGGAGTTGTCGTAGGGGAAGAACAGGAGCGAGCTTTCGACGCGCAGCCAGTCGAGCGCCGTGAACGCGCACGGAATGATCCCGAAGGGTGTGCCCTTCTCGAGTATGGTGTCCCAGATGAGCGGCGCATCGGCTGCCTTGCAGAAGATTTCATAGCCGCGTTCGCCCGTATAGCCCGTGCGCGAGATCGTCACCGGACGCCCGAACAGACGCGTCTGCGCGTGGTGAAAGTAAGGAAGATCGCGAATGCCGTGTACATGTTCGGCCAGGAAGTCGACGGCCGCGGGCCCTTGCAGCGAGAGATCGTGCAGGTCGTCGTCGAAGAGCGCGGCCACCTGGCGACCCGGCGCGGAGCGCACGAGCCGCTCGTAGCCGGTGCCCGCGCCGTGCACGACCATAAAGGCGTTCGGACCGGTGCGATAGACGATGCAGTCGTCGATGAACTTGCCGTCCTCGTTGAGCATGGTCGCGTAGACCGACTTACCCGGGTAGAGCTTGCCGATGTCGCGCGTCGTAGCCCAGTCGAGGAGGCTTTCGGCGTGCGGTCCGACGTAATGGACCTTCTTCAGGCCCGAGACGTCCATCAATCCCGCCTTCGTGCGGATGACCGCGTGATGGTCGGCCAGATCGCTCGCATAGGTCCAGGCGGTCCCCATGCCGTTCCAGTCTTCGAGCTTCGAACCGAGTGCGCGGTGACGCTCGGCGAGCGCGGAAATACGCCAGGATTTGGCCATGTCTGGCTCCAGTCAGCAAGGTTTTGAGTGAAGGAGATGTCCACCTGCCTGGCGGTCGAACTGGCCGAGCCATTCGACCAGCGCGGTGCGATACCGTGTCATGCCCTTGTAGTCGGCAATGGGGTCGGGCAGATCGCGCAGTACGCGATGCAGCCGTCGCGCCCACGCGGCGTTCGTGCAGATATCCGCGACGCTGCACAGATAAGTGCGGATGCTGAACATGACCGCGTTGCTGCGCGGCAAACGCGCCATGAGTTGCAGTTCGACGCGCAGGTACATCTGTTCGCCTGCATTCCCGGCAGTGACGGTGCCGCGATCCTTGCCCCACAGGTGATACGTCTCCGGCGAGGTATCGAGGCGCGGATGCACCGTGAGCGTCCAGTTCAGGCGGCGCACGGGAGCACCCGCGCGAAGGGCAAGCAGGTACTTGAGCGCACGCTCGAACACACCCATCTGGTGAGCCAGCGGCACGGGTGCATGCCATTGCTTGAAGCTCATGCCCGCATCGAATGCGAGAGACCAGTCGGCAGGGCCGGTTACGACGCCCGCGTCCACGTAGAGGTCGTCGTCGCGTTGGTCGAGGAGGGCGAAGTCGCCTTGCGTCTGGCGCGCGATGTACTCGAGCGGGGAATACGGTAGCGTGCCTTCGTCGCCGAAGCGAAACGACTGCTCGATCTCGAGCGCGCGATTGGTCCAGCGCCAGTGGTCGCCCTCGCGTTCGAGGGTGAACCAGTCGGGGTAGTCGGTGGCGAGGTTCTCCATGATGAGCTCGAGCGCATCCCACGACGCGGTCTGCATGTGGGGCATGACGATTGCGCGCCGCGGATCGCTATCGAGCACGAGCGAGCATTCGGCCATTTCCGACCGGTAGTGTTCGTCGATATCGAACCAGTGCTCGTACACGGAGCCGGGCTCGCGCGGGGTTGCGGGTTCGATGTTCACCGAATACAGATAGCGGTCCTCGGGAAAGGGGAACGGGAAGCGCGCGATGGCCTTCGCGCTGTTTGCGAAGCTGAAGTCGCCGCGGTAGGTCTGGGCGGGCTTGATCAGGACGCTCATGGGGAAGGGCTCACAGGTCGAGTGAAAGGGTTGCGCCGCGGGCACGGGAGACGCAGGGCATGAGATGCGTGGTGCGGCTGTCGTCGCTCAGGAATTGATCGCGGTGCTCGATCTGGCCGGCCAGGTGGCGCGTAGCGCACTGGCCGCACACACCGCCGCGACACAAGTTAGGAACTTCTATCCCCGCGCTTTCGAGCGCTTCCAGCAGGCTCTGATCGGCGGCAACGTTGACGCAGCGTTCGCTGCGAACGAGCGTGGCGGTGAATGGCACACCTGGGGCGGGTGCCACGAACGCTTCCGCATGTACGCGGCGTGCGTGCCAGCCGAGTGTGCGGGCGGCATCGTGCACGGCATCGATGAGCGATTGTGGACCGCAGACGTAGGCGTGCGTCCCAAGCGGTTGCGATGCGAGCGTGCGCAGCGCGTCAAAGCGCGCGACGGCCGCGTCGTAGCCGTGAAAGCGGGACCCAAGGCGCTCGCGCAAATCCTTGGCATAGGCGTCGGAGGTGCCTGCTCGATAGGCGTAGTGCAGCGTGAAGTCGGCGCGGCGGCGCAACAGCTCGGCAACGTGCGCGAACATCGGCGTGATGCCGATGCCGCCCGCGATCAGCACGTGCCGATGCGCCGCCGGGTGTAGCGCGAAGAGATTGACTGGCGGCGTGACGCGCAGGGTCATGCCTGACTCGATACCCGCATGGATGAACGCGGAGCCGCCGCGCGAGCGATCGGCAAGACGCACGGCGATGCGCCAGTTGCGCGTGTCGGCCGGGTCGCCAACGAGCGAGTAGGCGTTGCGCAATTCGCGTTGCCCGGTGTGCATGCACAACTGGATATGGCTGCCTGACGAGAAGGCAGGCAAGCGGCCCGATCGTGCGCTGAGCGTCAGCTCGCGTACGAAGGGCGTGAGCATGCGCGCGGATGTGACGACGACGTCGAGCGTGTTCATGAGGTCGGCTCCGCATAGGGTTGATCGGCGTCCGCGCACACGCCCAGCCAGGCGCCAAGTCGTTCGGAGAAGTGGCCACGCACGCCGAGTCGAACCCGGCACGTGGAGCAGGTGACCTCGTCGCCTGCCTCGTAGTCGTGGGTGCTCATGCAGTGCACGCAGAAGACGGAACGTGCGCCGTGTATGGCCATCGCGGCGATTTGTTCGCGCAACAGCCCCGCGTTGCGCGCGGCGCGCTGGATGCGCCAGATGAAGGCTTCGTCGCCAGCGAGATACAGGCGCGTGCCGGCGGTGCTTGCCGCCAGCACACGCAAGAGCGCGTCGGCGAGGTCCGCCTCGTTGGCGCAGAACGTGGCTTTGACGGCGAGCGGCGATACGGTTCCCAGACACAGCACGTGTGCTTCGCGCGGCTGTTTTTCGAGTTCCGCGATGAAGTTCGCAGCGGCCTCGATAGCGCGGTGTTGCACGACGAGCAGATGAAAGTGCGCTGCTTCGAATGGCGCCAGTTCAGCATAACGCGGCGCGCTGTGCAGAGGTTCAATCGGTCGTTGCAGAAGGGCTTGCGTCATGATCGGCTCGGTCAGGCGCGTCGCGTTGAGCGTGCGCGTTTCAAAACGGTGCAAATGAGCATTGCGGCCGGTTCGACGTGGGGCGCATGCGTCATCGCGGGGCCCACGGCTTCGCTCTGCTGAACCTGGCTGCACGCTACCTTCGTGCGTCTCGCGGTGTTTTCCCCGTGTGCAATATCGTTTCCTGCCAGTAATCAACGCTCAATCCGGAAAAAGAGGTACGCCTTTCGAGGTAGTGTGCGCAGCGGCATGGAGCTTGCTTGCAAAGAGGCATTTGTCGTGGGCACCGTACATGTCGGCGAGACGCGATTTCAGGCAGCTTGATGCGGTTGGCGCAAGCGCGGGCAGTCGCCGCGCGAGCGGGCGCTTTCGTGCCGCGATGCTCGACTGCTTTGCCGCGCTGATCGACGGTGTGGCCTGGCCTGCGGTCGCGGCGACGTTGCTCGAGCG
>DATBXG010000263.1:0-3376 GCA_036514415.1 Paraburkholderia sp. | reverse complement strand
TCGGACTGCCAGGCGACGACACGTTGCGCGCTCTGCTCACGCTCAATCGTCCTGAGTACGGCGCGCACGACGACGCCACCCGCTATTTTCTGGCGGGGCGCGAAAACGCAGCGCCCCAGGCCGACGGGTTGCGCGGCGCCCATCCGCCTTTCGACGTCAATGCCGTGCGTCGCGACTTTCCGATCCTGCAGGAGCGCGTGAGCGGCAAGCCGCTCGTGTGGTTCGACAACGCCGCCACGACGCACAAGCCGCAGGCCGTGATCGATCGACTCGCGTACTTCTACGCGCACGAGAACTCGAACATCCACCGCGCCGCGCATGCACTGGCCGCGCGCGCCACCGATGCCTACGAGCACGCGCGCAAGACGGTGCAGCGCTTCATCGGTGCTTCGTCGGCCGAGGAGATCGTGTTCGTGCGCGGCACGACGGAGGCGATCAACCTGATCGCGAAGACGTGGGGCGTGCAGAACGTGGGCGAAGGCGACGAGATCATCGTCTCGCATCTGGAGCACCACGCGAACATCGTGCCGTGGCAGCAGCTCGCGGCGCTCAAGGGCGCGAAGCTGCGGGTGATTCCTGTCGACGACTCGGGCCAGGTGCTGCTCGACGAGTATCGCAAGCTGCTCAACGACCGCACGAAGATCGTTTCGGTGACGCAGGTGTCCAACGCGCTCGGCACCGTGGTGCCGGTGCGGGAGATCGTGGAACTCGCGCATCGCGCGGGCGCGAAAGCACTCGTTGATGGCGCGCAGTCGATCTCCCACATGCGCGTGGACGTGCAGGCGCTCGATGCCGACTTCTTCGTGTTCTCGGGCCACAAGATCTACGGACCGACCGGCATTGGCGTGGTGTACGGCAAGCGCGAGGTGCTCGAAGCCATGCCGCCGTGGCAGGGTGGCGGCAACATGATCGAGGACGTGACGTTCGAGAAGACCGTGTTCCAGCCGCCGCCCGCGCGCTTCGAAGCCGGCACCGGCAATATTGCCGATGCCGTGGGGCTTGGCGCGGCGCTCGACTACGTGAGCCGCATCGGCATCGAGAACATCGCGCGCTACGAGCACGATCTGCTTGCGTATGCAACGAGCGTGCTCGCGCCGGTGCCCGGCGTGCGCCTGATCGGCACGGCCCGTGACAAGGCGAGCGTGCTCTCGTTCGTGCTGAAGGGCTACACGACCGGGGAGGTGGGGCAGGCGCTGAGCCGCGAGGGCATCGCCGTGCGCGCGGGGCATCACTGCGCACAGCCGATCCTGCGTCGCTTCGGTCTCGAGGCGACCGTGCGGCCATCGCTTGCGTTCTACAACACCTGCGAGGAAGTCGATGCGCTGGTGTCCGTAGTGCGGAGCCTGGCGCCGCGCCAGTAGTGCAAGCGCGGGGCGCAATGCCCCGCGCGTGTCATCCATGCTGCCGCGCTCAAAAATGCGATTCAAATGAAAAGGGGAACGAGCCGGCGCTGTCCCGGTATCACGTGCGCGCAACGCGTCTACATCTGAAGAACCATGGATTGGGGGCTCGAAGCGCCGCGCCGACGCCGGCGTTTCGGAATGAGACGATCAGGCATATCGTCGAGGCGCCCGGGCATTCGCGCGGCGCTCGCCAGCCCATAAAGTCACACCCATGGAAGGACGGCATTCGTCGTCTCACAGGTGGGAGTGGTCATGAACGCATGGATGGCAAGACGCGAGCCGATGCCGGCGGGATTTTTCGGCATCGCGGTTGGCATGCTGGCGCTAGCCGGCGCGTGGCGTGTCGCCGCGAAGCTCTGGGAAGTGCCGCCGCTCGTGGCGTCGGCGCTCACGATCGCGGCACTCGCTGTCTGGGCAGCGATCATGGCGCTTTACATGTACAAGTGGGTCGTTCACCGTGACGCCGCGCTCAAGGAATGGCAGCACGAGGTGCAATCGTCTCTCATCGCGCTCGGGCCGGTCTCCACCATGCTGGCCGCACAGGCGCTGAAGGGCTGGGCGCACGGCCTCGCGCTCGCGCTGTTCGTGGCCGGCGCCATTGCGCAGCTGGCGATCGGCGTCATGCTCCATGGCCGCCTGTGGCAGGGCGGGCGCAATGCGGAACTCGCCACGCCGCTCATCTATCTGCCGACCGTCGCGCCCAGCTTCGTGGCGGCGACCACGGCCGCGTCGTTTGGCCTTCCGGAACTGGCGATGCTGTTCTTCGGGGCCGGCGTGCTCTCGTGGCTCGCGATCGAATCAAAGCTGCTCAACCGCGCAGCGCTCGGCGCGCCGACCGCACCCGCATTGCGCCCGACCTTCGGTGTGCAACTCGCGCCGCCGGTGGTGGGCGGCGTCGCTTGGATGGCAATCACGGGGAGCGGCGCTCATGTCGCCCTGACGGGTGCCGCCGAACTGGTTGCCTACGGCCTGCTGGGATATGGGCTTTATCAGGCGCTGTTGCTGCTGCGCCTGCTTGCGTGGATCCGCGCGCAGTCGTTCGCGCCGACTTACTGGGCATTCAGCTTTGGCGCCGCCGCTTTGCCGACCCTCGCCATGCTCATCGCGCAGCGTGGAGCCCCGGTGTGGATGCATGAACTGGCCTTCGCCTCGTTCGTCGCATCGAACCTGGTCATCGGGCTGCTGATCGTCAAAACAGCTGGCCTGGTTTGGGACGGCAAGTTGTTGCCGATGCGGGCGGCTTCGTAACGACTCGGGCCACGCGTGAAGCGCTATTCGACGCCACATGCGCGCCGCGCCATGCAGTCGGGTGCCAATACGACGACATCGCGCAGACACTGCTTCGATCCGACTGCTATCGCTCAGGCCGCAGCAGGCGTCGGATTCACTTCGACTGTGACATGCGACAGTCCCTTGAAACGCCTGAGTGCAGTGCGGTAGAAGCCCGGGCTGCGCTGCGCTTCTCGGGTGGCCACCGATACGATCGCGCTCATGTGCCCTGGACCGACGCGCCAGACATGGAGGTCGAGCACCGTGTCGCCGTTGTCTTCGATGACATGGCGGACGTTCTCGGCCATGCGCTTGTCCAGATTCATGTCGAGCAGAATGCCGCCCGTATCGCGCATCAAGCCCCATGACCAGTTTGCGATCACCAGTGCGCCGATTACACCCGCGAGCGGGTCCATCCAGACCCACCCGAACGCACGCGCCAGCAGCAGGCCGATGATCGCCAGCACGGAAACCGCGGCGTCGGCAATGACGTGAATGTAGGCGGAGCGGATGTTGTGGTCACGGCTCGCGGCCGCCTGGGCATCGTCGTGATCGTGCTCGTGTTCCTCGAACTCGACCGGATGCTCGCCGTCGGGCAGGTGGACAACGGCTCTGAATGCGTGCGGCTCGGGAATGTCCTCTTTCGACTCCAGATAGCCACCTCGATCGGCAAACGCGAAGGTCTGGCGCGTGCCGTCGGGGCG
>DATBXG010000262.1:0-2681 GCA_036514415.1 Paraburkholderia sp. | reverse complement strand
AAGCTTGCGGATGGCGACCGTTTCAATGGCAACGAAGCGGGCAACGCGTCGCCCGGCGAAGAGCGCCGCAGTGTCGCGGCAGGCAAAGGATGTAATCGTCATGGATAGTAACGTTGTGCGTTAATAACGCAAAGCGTTACTAGTGTGGAACAGGCACGATTCGCGCCCCAGCCGGCCGTTCGGCCAACATGGGCAGCAGCGCGCCGCCGCCCCGGCACGCCGGAACACGGGGCCACCAGGCAAAAGGCGCTGCGCCCTCCCGCGTTCTGGGCGACGCGCCCGCCCGCGTGGCGTAAAATGTGGCCTTTCCAGCCAGAATCCCAACATGACGCTCGCCTCCACCCCTGAGATCATCGCCGAACTCAAAGCCGGCAAGATGGTCATCCTCGTCGACGAAGAAGACCGGGAAAACGAGGGCGACCTCGTCATCGCTGCGGAGTTCGTCACGCCCGAGGCCATCAACTTCATGGCGAAGTACGGCCGCGGGCTGATCTGCCTCACGCTCACGCAGGAGCGCTGCAAGCTGCTCAACCTGCCGCTCATGACCTACCGCAACGGCACGCAGTACGGCACCGCGTTCACGGTCAGCATCGAGGCCGCGGAAGGCGTGACGACCGGCATTTCCGCCGCCGACCGCGCCCGCACGATTCAGACGGCGGTCGCGCACGACGCGCGCGCCGAGCACATCGTGCAGCCGGGCCACGTGTTCCCGATCATGGCGCAGCCGGGCGGCGTGCTCGTGCGCGCGGGCCACACCGAGGCGGGCTGCGACTTCACCGCGCTCGCGGGCCTCACGCCGGCCGCGGTGATCTGCGAAGTCATCAAGGACGACGGCACGATGGCGCGCCTGCCCGATCTCATGGAGTTCGCGCAGGAGCACGGCCTGAAGATCGGCACGATCGCCGACCTGATCCACTACCGCAGCCGCACCGAGTCGATCGTCGAGCGCGTGGCCGAGCGCACCATGCAAACCGCCCACGGCCCGTTCCGCGCGATCATGTACGTCGACCATCCCACGCGCACGCCGCACATCGCGCTCGTGCGCGGCACGCCCAAGCCAGGCGTCGACACGCCCGTGCGCGTGCACGAGCCGCTCTCGGTGCTGGACCTGCTCGAAACGGGCGCATCCACGCACTCGTGGACGCTCGACGCCGCCATGCGCGAGATCGCCGCGCGCGACGTGGGCGTGATCGTCATGCTCAACTGCGGCGACACCAGGGAACACCTGATCGACGTCTTCAAGGCGTTCGACCAGAAAGAGCGCGCGGAGGCGCTCGCACGCCGGCCGGTGGACTTCAAGACCTACGGCATCGGTGCGCAGATCCTCCGCGAACTCGGCGTGGGCCGCATGCAGGTGCTCTCGAAACCGCGCCGCCTCGGCAGCATGTCGGGCTACGGTCTCGAAGTCACCGGCTTCGTGCCGATGCCAGGCAGCGACGCGCAAGCGCCCTGTCTGCCGGAAGCCGCTGATCCTGCTTCGTCGCGCGCCTGAAGTCGCGTCGCGCTCCTTTCACGCGTCACCACGCTCAACCGAACCTACGGACACCACATGGAAATCGGACAATACCAACCGAACCTCGACGGCGACGGACTGCGCATCGGCATCGTCCAGTCGCGCTTTAACGAACCCGTCTGCAACGGCCTCGCCGACGCCTGCATCGAAGAGCTCGAGCGCCTCGGCGTGACGGGCGAAGACGTGCTGCTCGTCACCGTGCCGGGCGCACTCGAAATTCCGCTCGCGCTGCAAAAGCTCGCCGAAAGCGGCCAGTTCGACGCCCTGATCGCGCTCGGCGCGGTCGTGCGCGGCGAAACGTACCACTTCGAGCTCGTCTCGAACGAAAGCGGCGCGGGCATCTCGCGCGTTTCGCTCGACTTCAACGTGCCTGTCGCGAACGCCGTGCTCACCACCGAGAACGACGAGCAGGCCGTGGCGCGCATGACCGAGAAGGGTCGTGACGCCGCTCGCGTGGCCGTCGAAATGGCGAACCTGACGGTGGCGTTGGAGCAGCTCGACGGCGGCGACGACGACGAAGAAGACGAGGAAGACGAAGAGGAACAGCAATGAAGAGCGCGCGCCGCCGCTCCCGCGAACTGGCCACGCAGGGGTTGTATCAGTGGCTGCTGTCGGGTGTGCCCGCCGGCGAGATCGACGCGCAGCTGCGCGGTTCGCAGGGCTACGACAAGGCCGACCACGAGCATCTCGACGCGCTCCTGCACGGCGTGATCCGCGAGTCGGACGAACTGTCCGCCGCCATCGCGCCGTGCCTCGACCGTCCGATCGAGCAGCTGTCGCCCGTCGAACGTGCGGTGCTGCTCGTCGCGACCTACGAGTTCAAGCATCACGTCGACATTCCGTATCGCGTCGTGATCAACGAGGCGGTCGAGCTCACCAAGACCTTCGGCGGCTCGGACGGCTACAAGTACGTGAACGGCGTGCTCGACAAGCTCGCGGCGCAACTGCGCGCCACCGAAGCGCAAAACGCCCGTAAGTCGTAAGAACGCAGGCCGCCGGGGGCAGTCAAGGGGCGCTTGAAAGCACCTGAGCGCCTCGCCCCGCGCGCCGCGTGATCTGTCAGTACTGGAAACACCCGCATGAACACCGTTGCCGAACCGCTGCTGCGGCTAGCCGCGCGCGTCGACGAGATCCAGCCTTTCTACGTCATGGAACTGGCGAAGGAAGC
>DATBXG010000261.1:0-3028 GCA_036514415.1 Paraburkholderia sp. | reverse complement strand
AAACAGCACGATCATGTCCTCGCGAGGATCGACCCAGAAGAAGGTGCTGGCCGCGCCACCCCAGAAGAAGTCGCCCGCGCTGCCTGGAATCAGCGTGGATGCGGGCGCAATCGTCGTGGCAAAGCCAAGCCCGAAGCCCACGCCTTCGTAAGCCGCTTCGGTGAACATCGAGCGCGAGAGACGTGGCAAGTCGACACCGCCCGGCAAATGGTTGACGGTCATCAGCGCGATGGTCTTCGGGCCCAGCAGCCGCACGCCGTCCAGTTCGCCGCCCTGCAGCAGCATGCGCGCGAACCGCATGTAGTCCGCCGCGGTGGAAACGAGGCCGCCGCCGCCCGAAACAAACGAGGGCGGCTCGCGATAGGGGCTCGTGTGAGGATCGTCCTGCAGCTCAGGGCCTTTTTCGGAAACGACCTTCGAACCGAGCGCGCCGAAGGCATAGCAGGCGCAGAACCGGGACACCCTCTCCTGCGGCACGTAAAACGCCGTGTCGACCATGCCGAGCGGGTCGAAGATCCGCGTTTTCAGAAAGTCCTCGAAGGCCGTGCCGCTGACCTTGCCGACGAGATAGCCGAGCACGTCCGTGGAAACCGAATAGTTCCAGGCATCGCCTGGCGCAAATTCCAGCGGCAGCGTGGCCAGCTTCTCGATCATTTCGTCGAGCGTACCCGCGGTCGCAAGCTCGCCCACTTTCAGCTTGCGATAGGCCGCATCGACATTGGTGTTCTGCTGAAATCCGTAGGTTAGGCCGGAGGTATGCCGCAACAGGTCGACCACGCGCATCGGGCGCGCGCTCGCGCGCGTCTGGAAGCTCTCCATGAAGCCGCCCGCGTACACGCCAAGCTTTTCCCACGACGGGATGTACTTGCTGACGGGGTCGTCGAGCGCAATCTTGCACTCCTCGACCAGCATCATGATCGCCACCGACGTGATGGGCTTGGTCATCGAGTAAATGCGGAAGATCGAATCCTCGGCCATCGGCGTCTGCCGTTCGCGGTCCGCGAGACCCAGCACCGAGTTCAGCGCGAGTTCGCCGCGCCGCCACACCTGGGTGACGGTGCCGGCGAGCGTGCCGGTGGCGACGTAGTTGTCGTCGAGAAAACGTTCGATGCGCGCAAGCCGCTCACGCGACATGCCCTGCGTTTCCAGACCTTCCCTGCTCATGACGCCTCCTTTACCGGGTTGACGAGCCTGTTCGGAACAGATGAATTTCTATCGATGCGCGCGACAGTATCGGTCATCCGGCGCAATGTTGCCGTGCGTTGTCCAGCACGACTTCACGCGTCGTGCGAGCCCCGCCTCATGCAATGCGCATGCGTCGTAATGCGCTGCTCAATATCGCTTTTTGAGCGCCTTGATACGTCATATCCGTGGGGTACACTACCGGGCGACAAAATACAGAATTCAAGCGGGGGTGGTTGCCATGGGCGAGACGGATACACATTCCTGGCCCGGGAACGCATTGTTTCGCGCATTGCCAAAAGACCCGGAAAAGGAGCAGGCGGTACTGCGTATCTCGCTCGGGTCCGTCGTGCTTCTCGCCTACCTCGTTGCCAGTTCGGTCTATCGCTCCACTCACGTCTACGCGACGCTCCTGGCGGTCATCGCCTATGTGGCGTTCGGCGTCGCCACCTATGTTGCGCTGACGGTCGCGCCAGCGCGCTCGCGCATGCGCCTCACGCTCACCACATTCGCCGACCAGGCCATCGTGACCGCCGCGCTGGCCGTGGGCGGCACCGCCGCGCTGCCGCTCATGTGGGTCGCTTTCTGGTTTCTGGTCGGCGCCGGCTGCCGCTATGGCCAGCGCATGCTGGCGCTTTCCTGCGGCGTCGCGCTCATCGGCCTCATGGGCCTGATGCAGTGGCAGCCCTGGTGGCGCGCCAACGCCGCCGCTGCCCTCGGCGTAGGGTTCAGCATCGCGGCGACCTCGCTCTATCTGGCCGTGCTCGTCAACCGGCTGGAACGGCAGGCGTCGACCGATCCGCTCACGGGGCTCTACAACCGCGTGCGCCTCGAGCAGGCCATCGGCCGGACGCTCTTTACGCGCGCAGGCGAAGTCGAACGCAGCGCCATGCTGCTCGTCGACCTCGACGGCTTCAAGGAGGTGAACGACTCCTTCGGGCACGCGGTCGGCGACGAGCTGCTACGCGACTTCGCCACGGCGCTGGTGCGCCGCATGCGCCGTGGCGACACGCTTGCGCGCCTCGGCGGCGACGAATTCGTGGTGCTGGCGCGCCACGTCTACGACAAGCAGGATGCGCTCACCATTGCCGACAGCATCCACGCGATCCTCGCGAACATGCACACCGTTGGCGGCTACCCGGTCACGGTTTCGTGCAGCATCGGCGTGTGCCTGCTCACCGAAGGCACCGGCAGCCGCTCGCTCGATGCGCGAACCCTCATGCGCGCCGTGGACAGCGCCATGTACCGGGCCAAGTCGCGCGGCATGGGGAAAACGGAATTCGTCGATATGGTGGGCGTCATGCCGGGTGTTATCTAACCCCGTAGACGCCTGCTGCGTTCAGGAAACTGGCGGCTCGCGCCATGCTTGTGCCCGAATTGTTCTCCTGGCCGAAACAGTGAATTCATTTCTTAGGTATTTACCCTGGTTCACGCCCCTCCTACACTGACTTCACCGCTGCAACCAACCCCGTACGCAGCTCAAGAAGAAAGTAAATCTGGAGGTAATAGTCATGAAATCGCTCGTCCAAGCCGTTGTGATCGCTGCTGCCCTTGCCGCTCCTGTCGCTGTGTTCGCCCAGTCGAACAGCCAGCCCGTGACGCGCGCACAAGTCCGTGCGGACCTGATCCAGGTCGAAAAGGCAGGCTTCAATCCGGCACGCTCGAATCCCAATGAATATCCGGCGAACATCCAGGCTGCTGAAGCTCGCGTCGCTGCGCAAAACAGCGCAGTCGGCGGCGTGAACAACGGTTCGTCGCAGGCAGGGCAAGCCGCGCAGTAAGCTGCCAGGCTGACCAGGTCGCTCTATCCAGCCGTTCTCTGCTGGCCCGCCATCGCGGTGTGTTG
>DATBXG010000260.1:0-2536 GCA_036514415.1 Paraburkholderia sp. | reverse complement strand
CACGGCGCAGGTGCCCGACGAATGCGCCGAGCGGCGGCGCCAGCGCTGCTCGCCATAATGACAGCGCCCGGGTTCGACCCAGCGGATCACCAGCGCCGTATCCGTCTGCTCGAGTATTTCGATGCGCTCACCGTTGGCTCCGTCAAGCGAGAGGCACGCTTTTTTCTTCATTGTCGGCTCCGTAAGTGTGGTTGCCGCGAATGTATTCCTGCGCGCTGACAAGTGCCATTGTGTCGCCGTTGAAACACCATTCCAGTATCGGCAACAATCGCCCTGCGACACGTTGCGATTAACGAAGGAATGGGGGTTTGCGGCCGATTGGGGGCGACATCGCGAATTTGTGCAACGCACTGTTGTGCGTGACGCGACACCGATCGCCCCGAAAACCGGTGCCGGGAGGGGCGTTCCCGGGTGGGGACGGAACGGCTGGGGCGGATGTGGATCTGAGGAGAGACCGGCCCGGAGTGATTGACTTGCTGCACTGCGACTGCCCTGCGCAGCCACGAAACCCGAGCCCTTGTTCTTGAATTTTCACGAGGTTACATGATTCATCGTCCGCCTGCTCCGAACTCCGCAAACGAGCAGAAAATCCAGCGCGCCGCCTCCGCGGTGCTGTTCGCCACGCTCGTGCTGCTGGCGCTGTGGATCGTGCGCGAGTTCCTGCCCGCCGTGGCGTGGGCGAGCGTGTTCGCCATCGTCCTGTGGCCCGCCTATCAGGCGATCGAGCGCCGTGCCTGGTTCAAGGGCCGCAAGACGCTGATCGCCACGCTGATCACGGTGGCGATCGGCCTGCTCGTCCTCCTGCCCATTGCGATCACGGCCATTCAGGCGGGCCGCGAGGCCCACGAGCTCTACCTCTGGCTGAGCGACGCCCAGGAAAACGGCGTGCCGGTGCCCGACTTCGTCGCGCATCTGCCCGTGGGCAGCCGCCAGCTGAGCGACTGGTGGCAGGCCAACCTGGCCCAGCCGCTCAAGGCCTCTCCGGCGATGAAGAGCTTGCACAGCGACACCATCGTCTCGTTCGGCCGCCACTTCGGAGCGCGCGCCGCCCACGCCGCGATTACGTTCGGCTTCATGCTCGTCACGCTGTTCGTGATCTTCCAGGCGGGGCCGCGCCTTTCGGCCACCGTCATGCGCGGCGCACGCCGCGCTTTCGGCGCCGACGGCGCGCAGCTCCTGCAGCGCATGGCGGCTGCCGTGCGCGCCACGGTCACCGGGCTCGTGGTCGTGGGTCTCGGCGAGGGCGTGCTGCTGACTGCTGCCTACATGGCGGCCGACGTGCCGCATGCGGCGCTCCTTGGCACCATCACCGCCGTCGCGGCCATGCTGCCGTTCTGCGCGCCCATCGTGTTCTGCGGCGCGGCGCTGTGGCTCGTCGTGCAAGGTTCGTTGATCGCGGCGGCCGCGCTCGCGGTCTGGGGTTTCGTGGTGGTGTTCGTCGCCGAGCACTTCGTGCGGCCCGTGCTGATCGGCAATTCGACGCGCCTGCCGTTCCTGCTCGTGCTGTTCGGCATTCTGGGCGGGGCGACGACCTTCGGTCTGATCGGCATCTTCATCGGCCCGGCGCTCATGACCGTGCTGATGGTGCTTTGGGCGAACTGGGCGGAGTGAGCCCGCCCACTTCGAGACGAGGCGCGCCACGCGCCTCGCTCAGCGCACGCAGGCCAGCGTGTACTTGAGCGCGGCCGGCAGCAGGTCGCGCCAGACCGGCCACACATGGCCGCCGTCGACGATGCGCAGCGCCGCCGGGTTGCCCGCTTCGCGCAGCCGCGTGTAGAGCAGCGACGCATCGGCCTGGATCACGAGGTCGTCGTCGCCGGCGGCGATGAAGAACGGCACGCGCCAGGGCCGCGCGAAATACGGCTTCCAGAGCGCCGGGTAGTTGAGCGTGCGCCAGATCAGCGCGTCGAACTGATGATCGCCGAACACGCCCACGTGCCGCGCCGCCGAACTGGGCGGCGGGTCGCTCGCATAGACCGCCGGCGAAAGCAGCAGCGCGCCGCAGAACATGTCGGGGTGCTCCAGCGTGTAGCGCAGCGCGCCGAACCCGCCCATCGAGACGCCGCCGATCGCGCGCCCGTCCCGCCCGTCTTCCACCGCGAAGTGCGATTCGATTTCGGGCAGCAGGTCCTGGAAGAACGCCGTCTCCATGTGCTCCTTGCGGTCGACGTACCAGTCGGTGCCGCCCTGCGGCATCACGATCACCACGGGCGGAATTTCGTGGCGGGCGATCAGTGTGTCGGCGGTGGTCTGGAGCTGGCCTTGCGTGACCCAGTCCATCGGCTCGCCGTTGTTGCCATGCAGGAGATAGAGCACCGGGTAGCGGTTCTGATCGGCCCGATAGCCGCCCGGCAGGTACACCACGTAGGGCCAGTCGCGGTTGAGCGCCTCGGCGTGGAAGGTGCGGACCGCGATCGTGCTCGCCGCGGCGGGCGCGGCCGGCGTGACGAAGGCCGCGCATGAGAGCGCGAGCGGGAGCAACGCGGTTCGAAGGAGTCTGCGCATGGCAGGGACGTCGGGAACGGTTGGGCGCCAG
>DATBXG010000259.1:0-2866 GCA_036514415.1 Paraburkholderia sp. | reverse complement strand
AGGCCGAAGTGCTCGGGCTTCGCGGTTTCGCCGAGCACCAGCGGATTGCCCGCTTGCGCGTGCGGCAGCGCGGCCTGGACGGCCGCAATTGCTTCGTCGTTCCAGCGTGCGAGCGTGTCGCCGGCTTTGATGAAGGCGTCGCGCGCAAGCGTGGCCACGCCGCGGTCGCTCGTGATGAGCGTGGCCGAGTCGCTCGCGGCCACGCGGCCCACGCCGAGCGTTTCGATTTCGTCGAGCAGGTCGTCGAGCGTGTCGACGCGCACGAGGCCCGCGCGCCGGAACGCCGCCGTGTAGAGCGCGTCGCCCTTGTCGTCGCGGCCGCTGCGCAGCGCGAGCACAGGCTTGTTGCGCGCCGCCGCGCGCGCCGCCGACATGAACTTGCGCGCGGCGCGGATCGTGTCCACTTCGAGCAGGATGGCGCGCGTGCCAGGGTCGCTCGCGAGATAGTCGAGCACGTCGCCCGCGTCGATGTCGGCCTCGTCGCCGAGCGCGATCACGTGCGAGAAGCCAAGGCCGCGCGGGGCGGCCCAGCGCAGCACGGCGTTGGTGAGCGCGTTCGACTGCGAGACCCACGCCACGCCGCCCTTGCGCGCGATGGACGCCGCGGCGCCCAGTTGCGCGTTGAGCGCGGGCGTGAGCGCGCCAAGACTGCCCGGGCCCACGATGCGCAGCAGATGCGGGCGCGCCGCTGCCAGCGCGTGGCGCAGGTCGGCCTGATCGGCCTCGTCTCGCACCTCGCCGACGATGATGGCCGCGCGCGTGCCCATGCCGCCCAGCCGGTGCACGAGCGCGGGCCACGTGGCGGGCCGCGTGCAGATGATCGCGACGCCGGGCGCCTCGGGCAGATCGCCCGCGTCGGCGAGCACGGGGCGGCCGTCGAACGCCTCGAAGTCGCCCGCATGGCGCGGGTTGACGGCCCAGAGCGGGCTCGTGAAGCCGCCTTCGACCAGCCGCTGCCACACCATGCTGCCAACGCTGCCGGGACGCCGCGAAGCGCCGATCACGGCCACGGACTTGGGCTGGAACACCGCGTCGAGATTGCGTACGGTCACAGGCACTCCTCGTTGGTTGAGCGGGCGGGGTCGCCGGGATGCGGCCGGCGAGTCGCCGCAAGGGCGAACGCCGGCTCACCGTGTTCTACCGCTATGTACCGTTACGAGAAGAGGATAGGGCAAGCGCGCAGGCGGTGCGCGTTTTTCGCCCGGCGCGCGTGAGCGCGGATGCGGCGGCATGGAGTCGCACGCCGCCCTGGGCGTGCGACTCCACGATGCGGATGCAGGAACTTCGCTGGTTTGAAAGCGCGGCGCGAGCGCGCCGCGCGTGTTACATCGACTTGCGGAACGGCGCGCCCGAATGCTCGCGCAGCTCGTTGAACACGATCTTCGGCCAGGCCTTTTGCGCGACTTCGATTTCGGAGACGTGCGAAGCGAGATACGTCGGCGCGTTCGAGGCGTCGTAGGCCATGCGGGCCTCGTACGAATCGGTGAAGCGGCGCAGCTCGGCGGGATCGTCGCAGGTGACCCAGCGCGAGAGGCGATAGCGCGCCGGCATCAGGCGCACGGCGACCTTGTACTCGGCCGAAAGGCGGTGCGACACCACTTCGAACTGCAGCTGGCCGACCGCGCCCAGAATCGTCGCGCCGCCGTGGATCGGACGGAACACCTGGATCGCGCCCTCTTCGCCAAGCTGCTTGAGCGCTTCGCCCAGTTGCTTCGCGCGCATCGGATCGACGACTTCGATCGTCTGGAAAATTTCCGGCGCGAAGAACGGCAGCCCCGTGAATTGCAGG
The DNA here is from genome assembly GCA_036514415.1 of Paraburkholderia sp. Taxonomy (GTDB): domain Bacteria; phylum Pseudomonadota; class Gammaproteobacteria; order Burkholderiales; family Burkholderiaceae; genus Paraburkholderia. The sequence goes on along the minus strand of DATBXG010000259.1, from coordinate 1,077 downwards.
TCTTCGCCCTCGGTGAGCGTGTCGCCGAGACTCAGCGTGCCGTGATTAGGAATACCGATGATGTCGCCAGGGTAGGCCTCGGCCACGGTTTCGCGGCGCTGCGACAGGAAGCTCACCACGTTGTTGGCGCGGAAGGTCTTGTTGTTGCGCGTGACCTTCAGTTGCATGCCGCGCTCGAAATGGCCCGAGCACACGCGGATGAACGCCACGCGGTCGCGGTGCGCGAGGTCCATGTTGGCCTGCACCTTGAACACGACGCCCGTGAATTTGGGCTCGTCGGGCGAGACCGGGCGCTGCACGGCCATGCGCGGCGACGGCGGCGGCGCGAGATCGACCAGCGCGTCGAGAATTTCCTTCACGCCGAAGTTGTTGATCGCCGAGCCGAACAGCACCGGCGACTGCTCGCCCGCGAGGAAAGCGTCGCGATCGAAGGTGGGCGTCGCGCCCGTGATCAGTTCGACTTCTTCCTTCGTGCGCTTCCAGTGATAGCCGAAGCGCGCTTCGCCTTCGTCATCGCCGATGTGCTGCAGCGTTTCCACCGCGCCGCCCAGCGTTTCCTGGCCCGCGCGGAACACGCGCACCTGGTCGCGCTGAATGTCGTACACGCCCTGGAACTCCTTGCCCATGCCAATGGGCCAGGTGAACGGCACCGCCGCCACGCCCAGGTGCTGCTCGATTTCGTCGAGCAGGTCGAGCGGTTCGCGCACTTCGCGGTCGAGCTTGTTGATGAACGTGAGAATGGGCGTCTTGCGGCTGCGGCAGACTTCGAGCAGCTTGAGCGTTTGCGCTTCCACGCCGTTCGCGCCGTCGATCACCATCACGGCGGCATCGACCGCCGTGAGCACACGGTAGGTGTCTTCCGAGAAGTCCTCGTGGCCCGGCGTGTCGAGCAGGTTGATGACGGCGTCGCCATATTCGAACTGCATGACCGAGCTCGCGACCGAAATGCCGCGCTGCTTTTCGATCTCCATCCAGTCGGAGGTCGCGAAGCGGCCGCTCTTCTTGCCCTTCACGGTACCGGCGATCTGGATCGCGCCCGAAAACAGCAGCAGCTTTTCGGTGAGCGTGGTCTTGCCC
>DATBXG010000258.1:0-4558 GCA_036514415.1 Paraburkholderia sp. | reverse complement strand
GTGAAGTAAGCGGAAACTGCGCGCAAAGGCGGCAGGCGCGCGTTCGATTTCGTCGCGCCGCGTTAGACTGTAGGCTCTCTGTTATCCGTGTGAAACCTCCATGCAACAGATGACCTTCATGGAATGCGTCAAGCGCGCGTGGGCGAGCGCCTGGCAGGCTGCAGTGCAAATGCCGCTACTCGTCGTGGGCACCTTCGTGGCCTACGCGGCGCTCGGCTGGTTCGGGCTCGCCGGGCGGCCCGTGCCCGCCGAGGGCGTGACGCCATCGGGCGCGCTCATCGCGCTCGGCAATCTCGCCTCGCTCCTGAATTCACTGATCTACCTTTGGTTCACGCTCAAGATCTCGCGCTTCGTGCTGCTGGGCGAGCGCACCACACCGCTCATGCCGGCGAGAGCCAGGCCGTTCCTGCGCATTTTCGCGGTCGGCCTCATTCTGGCGGTCGCGCTCGGCGCATTCGCGCTCGCGCTCTGGTTCGTGCTGCGGCCTCAATACCAGGGCGGCGCGGCGTTCCTCATGCTGGTGGTCATCGCGATCTGGATGTTCGTGGCCGTGCGCCTTTCGCTGCTCTTTCCGGCGCTCGCGATCGGCAGCCCGATCGCCTTTGGCGCGGCATGGCGCGATAGCCGCGGTCACTTCTGGAGCCTCTTTGGCGTGACCTTCGTCGCCGCGCTGCCGATTGCGGTGTGCGGCCTGCTCGTGCTGATCGGCATGGGCCTCGCGGGTGTCTCGCCTGCCATCGTGCAGCAGCCGGGCTGGCTCACCGCGCTCGCGATCGGCCAGAGCATCGGCAATATCGTGTTCGCGCTGCTCACCACCACGGCGCTTGCCTGGCTTTATCGCCGTTACGCCGACGCCCTGGCCGCGCCGGCATAGGGCCGCGCTACCACACGCCCGGCACGAAGCGATAACGCACGCGGCCCAGATACTCGCGGTAGCCAGGCAGGTTCTCCGCGAGCGTCTCTTCCTCGCGCACGGCGCGATATCCGAGCCCCACGACCATGAACGGCACGCACGCGAGTCCCCACCACGAGCCGAGCATGAGCGGCGTGCCAGCGAGAAAGAGCAGCGCGAAGCCATACATCGGATGGCGCACAAAGGCATACGGGCCGCTGTCGCTGACCGTATGCCCGCGCTCGCGCTGGATCTTAACGACCGGCGCCGCATAGCGGTTCGCCGCGAAGACTGCACGCGTCGCATAGATATCGACGAAGATGGCGATGGCGCCCAGCACGCTGAGCCACAGCGGCACACGCGACCAGCCCATGCGTACGGCGTCGATGCCCATCAGGCACAGCCACGCGCAAAATCCCACGGACACGCACAGCATGAACACGCGGTCCCACGGCTGCTGCTCGCGTTGCGCAAACGGCGCGAGGCGCTCGGCCAGCAAGCCGGGATCCTCGCGCGCGAGCCACAGGCCGATCCACACACCGCACGCGGCCCACTCGAGCAGCCAGAGCCAGGCTGCCGTCCACGCGATCGTGCCCGCCGAGCCGAACAGCAGCGCGCCCATCAGCCCGAACCAGATCACGACCTGCACGAACAGCCTGGCCATCAGCGGTTTCGTCATTTGCGGTTCAGTCATGATGCCCTCCTTGCGCGCGGGCGCAGCGTGGCTTCGCACTGCGCGCGCCGATGTGTGCCTCCGCGTGCTGGCTCGCGCTTATCGTTTCCCGGCGTGTGTGGACATGCGTGCGAAGAGCGCGTCGGCGTCGAAGCGCTGCGCCGCATCGCCGCGCGCGAGATCGATGCCGAAGCGCTCGCGCAGGCACTGCGCGAGTTCCTCTCCATTTGCGATCGTACGCTCCTCGCTTACGCGGCCCTGCGCGTCGCGCTCGGTGAAGCGCTCGTTGAACAGGATCGCGCGACCGCCTTCGCGCGCAATGCACGCGATCAGGCTGAACGTGAAGAACGAATCGGGCGAAGCTGACGTGTACCAGTTCGCCATTTCGTAATCGACCCACTCCGCAGGCGTCAATTCGAAGCGATAGAGGTCGATCCAGTTCTCGCCATCGTGCAATTGCAGCTTGCGCTCGTTCACCGACAACGTCACGAGCCGCGCCGGTTCATGCGGCGTTGGCTGTTCCGCATCTGTCGAGAACGAGAGCGGCGCGCGCAGCGTCTGGGCACCGAAGCCCCCATCGACGAGCCACGCGTCGCCGTCCGCCTCCACGCGCAGCAGCATGTGCGTACGCGGCGTGCGCGCGTCGGGCTCACGCCCGTACAGCACGCGTGCGGCGAGCGGGGTCACCGTAAAGCCCAGTTGCATGAGCACGTGCGCGAGCAAGGTGTTGTGCTCGAAGCAGTAGCCGCCGCGGCGCTGCGTCACGAGCTTCGCGACGATGTCCGGGAGCTGGATCGACACGCGCCGCCCCGCCAGCGGATCGAGATTCTCGAAAGGAATGGCAAGCGGGTGCAGACGATGCAGTTCGCGCAGCACGGCGAGTGTCGCGGCGCGCGGACCGTCGTAACCGATGCGGGCGAAGTACGGGTCGAGATCGAGTTCGTAGCGTGTCGTGAGGTCGGTCATGAGGCCTGCTCTTTTGACGAATTGATCGGTGAACGTAGGCTCAGCCTCGATGATAAGCGACTTCAATCGCCTGACTGACTCACCGGAAACTGACTATCTGTAATGTTCGATCTCAAAAAAGACAGTCATTCGTAAGAAAAGCGCTGACACGGCGTAAAACAGTTGCGAATCATTCTCGTTTTTATTGACTCTCGCATTCTCCATTAGTACGATGAGCGCCGTCTGGAGATGTCGGGTATTCAGCAATTTGCGAATAACAAACGCCAGCGCGACCAATCAAGCAATCATTTCAATAAGTAAGGAATACGATGGAATTGACCCGATCAGTCCACGTCACTTCGTTGGCCTGCTCGCGCAGTTCGGCGCGCCGCCGTCCGGCGCCTCGGCGTGCACCAGCGTTGCGCGCCATCGCGGCGCTTGCCGCCAGCGCGACATTCGCCTGCGGTGCGGCGCATGCGCAAAGCAATGCGAACCCCGACGCCGCCCCTGAAGCACCCGAAGCCGATCTCGCCATCCAGGCACAGCCGTCGAACTTCTGGACCGGCTTCTGGACGCGCCAGACCATGCTCGGCGACATGGGCGGACTGCGGCCGTGGCTCGGCAAATACGGCGTGACCTTCCAGCTCACGGAGACGAGCGAGTACCTCGCGAACCTGCGCGGCGGCCTCAAGACCGGCGGCGCATACGACGGCCTCACGACGGCGACCGTGCAGGTCGACACGAGCAAGGCGCTCGGCATTCCGGGTGGTCTGTTCAACGTGAGCGGCCTGCAGATTCACGGCACCAACCTGAGCACGTCGAACCTCGGCACGCTGAACACCGCCAGCGGCATCGAAGCGACGCCGACCACGCGCCTCTGGGAGCTGTGGTACCAGCAATCGTTCCTCGACAAGCGCCTCGACGTGAAGATCGGTCAGCAGAGTCTCGACCAGGAATTCATCACGAGCCAGTACGCGGCACTCTTCATCAACACGATGTTCGGCTGGCCCGCGCTGCCTTCGTACGACATGCCCTCGGGCGGCCCGGCCTATCCGCTCGCGGGCCTCGGCGTGCGCGTGCGCGGGCAGATCACGCCCTCGCTCACCGCGCTCGCTGGCGTGTTCTCGGGCGACCCGCTCGGCAATGATCCGAACAACCTTAGTGGTACGAACTTCAATCTGCACAACGGCACGTTGTGGATCGGCGAGCTGCAGTACGCCATCAACCAGCCGTCCGAAGGCGAGCTCGTGAGCGCCGACAATCATGGCCTGCCGGGCACCTACAAGATTGGCTTCTGGTACAACAACAACCCGTTCGACGACCAGCGCTACGACAACACCGGCCTTTCGCTCGCGAATCCGGCCTCGACCGGGATTGCGGCGACGCATCGGGGCAACTACAGCGTCTACGCGGTGGCCGACCAGATGATCTGGCGTCCCGACCCGGACGAAGCGCGCAGCATCGGCGTGTTCGCGCGCGTGATGGGCGCCCCCGGCGACCGCAATCTGGTGAGCCTCGCGGCGAACCTCGGCATCGTCATGAAGGCGCCGTTCAAGGGCCGCGACAACGACAGCGTGGGCCTTGCCGCCTCGTACATCAAGGTCGGCAACAACGTGCACAACCTCGACCTCGATCAGCGGATGTTCACCGGCGGCCCTTACGGCGTGCGTACGCAGGAAACGGTGCTCGAAGCCACCTATCAGTACCAGGTCACGCCGTGGTGGATTCTCCAGGCCGATGCGCAGTACACGTTCAACGCGGGCGCGGGCCAGAACCCGCAGGACCCCACGGCGCCGCTGCGCAACACGTTCGTGATCGGCGCGCGGACCACCATCACGTTCTAACCTCGGCTAGCGCTACCGATCCATGTCCAACCCCAAGTCCTCGCGTTTTCCCGCCGGCGTGCGCGCCGGTCTCGCGAGGCACGGAGATTCAGAATGAAACACGCTACGCGCACGCTCCTGCAATGCACGGTCCACGCCGCCCGGTCCGCGCTCGCGCTTGCCGCCGCGGCCGCGCTCGCCGGCGCATCGCTCGCCGCCCACGCC
>DATBXG010000257.1:0-2030 GCA_036514415.1 Paraburkholderia sp. | reverse complement strand
CCGACGATCGGCGTGCGGCCAAGGCCCCCGCCCGCGAGGATGCTCGCGACGACTTCGCCCTGCTCGTTACGGTCGAGGTAGACGCCCAGGTCGTGGATCTGCACGGCGGCGCGGTCTTCCTTCGAGCCCGATACGGCGATCTTGAACTTGCGCGGCAGCCACGCGAACTCGGGGTGGAACGTCGACCACTGGCGCAGGATTTCGGACCACGGGCGCGGATCGACGACTTCGTCGGGCGCGACGCCCGCGAACTGGTCGGCGGTGATATTGCGGATGCAGTTGCCCGACGTCTGGATGCCGTGCATTTGCACGGAAGCCAGCTTGCGCAGGATTTCCGGCGTTTCTTCGAGCTTGATCCAGTTGTACTGGATGTTCGAGCGCGTCGAGAAATGGCCGTAGCCGCGATCATGCTCGCGCGCGATGCGGCCGAGCATGCGCAACTGGTCGCTGCGCAAATTGCCGTACGGAATCGCGATGCGGTGCATGTAGGCGTGGCGCTGGTAATACAGGCCATTCTGCAGGCGCAGCGGACGGAACTCCTCTTCGCTCAATTCGCCCGACAGGCGGCGGCGAACCTGGTCGCTGTATTGCGCGACGCGTTCGTCGACGATGGTCTGGTCGTACTGATCGTATTGGTACATTCGGGGACCCCAGGGTTGGTTCAATCGCGGCGTTCCGGTTACGCCGCGCTCCGACTTCTCGATTTCGCTCTTTCCGCTCTGTCTGGTCTGCCTCAGGACCCGCGCCCTTCAATCGCGCCGGTCATTTGCTAATGACCAAAACAGATATCCATATTGGAAAAGTTGGAGGAATGGTAATAAACTCGCCTTATATTTCAAACGACTCAAAAATCAGGTCGATATGCAAACAGGTTATAAGGGTTATCTATGAACCTGCACCAGTTCCGCTTCGTCCGCGAGGCCGTGCGCCAGAACTTCAACCTCACGGAAGCGGCCAAGGCACTGTATACAAGCCAGCCGGGCGTCTCGAAGGCGATCATCGAGCTGGAGGACGAGCTTGGGGTCGAAATCTTTACGCGCCATGGCAAGCGCGTTCGCTCGCTCACGGAGCCGGGCCGGATCATCCTCGCCTCGGTGGAGCGCATTCTGCAGGAAGTGGAGAGCCTCAAGCGCGTGGGCAAGGACTATGCGGCGCAGGACCAGGGCAACCTGACGATTGCCGCGACGCACACGCAGGCGCGCTACTCGCTGCCCGCCGCCATCGCCGAGTTCAAGCGGCGCTTTCCGAAGGTGCACCTGTCGATCCTGCAAGGCAGCCCCACCCAGGTCGCGGAAATGGTGCTCCACGACCAGGCCGATCTCTGCATCGCGACCGAGGCCATTTCCGGCTACAAGGAACTGGTGTCGCTGCCCTGCTTCACCTGGCACCACGTGGCGGTGATGCTGCCCGACCACCCGCTGCTCGAGCGCAAGCCGCTCTCGCTTGACGATCTGGCCCAATATCCGCTGATCACCTATGACAACGCCTTCGCCGGGCGCACCAAGATCAACGACGCGTTCCGCCTGCGCGGGCTCTCGCCCGACATCGTGCTGGAAGCCATCGACGCGGACGTGATCAAGACCTACGTGGAACTGGGACTGGGCGTAGGCATCATGGCCGACATCGCCATCAACGGCGAGCGCGACCGGCACCTGCGCGCCGTGCCCGTGGGGCACCTGTTCGGCAGCAACGTCACACGTGTGGCGCTCAAACAGGGCGCTTACCTGCGCAGCTATGTGTATACGCTCGTCGAGCTGCTCTCGCCGAGCCTGAACCGCAAGCTGATCGAGCAGGCGCTCAAGGGCGACCACGAGAGTTACGAGCTGTAGCGGCGTGCGGCGGCAGCCGCGCCGGAAGAAAAATCAGACAAATTCAGCATCACAACAACGTCACTTCCCGCCTCACTTTTCGCCTGGAGACCCAACGGATGAAGCCGCGATTTACGCACCTGCAGTACCTGCGCCCGCTCGCCGCCGCGGCCGCGCTCGTTGCTGCCATGTTCGCGCCGGCCGCGCACGCCGGCATCAAGG
>DATBXG010000256.1:0-2416 GCA_036514415.1 Paraburkholderia sp. | reverse complement strand
GAACTGCTCGACAAGCAGATCTCGCTTTGCACCTCGGCGCTCGCCCGGCTGAGGAGCCGCGCTTCGTCCACGGGCGCGGCGCCCAGCGAGGCGCGCAGCGATGACGGAATGCCGGGCCCCGCATCGCAAACTTCGAAATCGATGTAGCCGGCTCGCGCGGCCGCATAGGCGCGCAGCGTCACGAAATCGCGGCTGGCACGCGCGGCGTTATCGAGCAGGATGGTGAGGATCTGGCCAACGGCAACGGTGTCGTCGAGGGCGAAGTCGCTCGTTCCGTTGTCGAGGAGTTCGAACTTCACGTGCGGATGGCGCAAGCGCCATTGCTCGACGAACGGCCCGAGCCATTCGCTCACGGCCTGGCGGGCGCCCGTGGACGAAGCGCGGCTCCTCAGCCGGGCGAGCGCCGAGGTGCAAAGCGAGATCTGCTTGTCGAGCAGTTCGAGGTCGGCGGAATACGGCGCGAGGCCCTTGTCCGTGCGCGCAACGTCGCGCAGTTCCTCGGTGAGCATGGCAATGGTCGAGAGCGGCGTGCCGATCTCGTGCGCCACGGTGGCGGCCTGCACGCCCAGCGCCACGGCGCGCTCGTCGCGCAAGAGCCGCTGCTGCGCCTCGCCGAGCGCGGTGTCGCGCTGGCGCAGCGCACGCGACATGCGCGCGACGAACCACACGATCAGGCACACGCTCACCATGAAGTTCACCCACATGCCCGCGCGATAGTAATCGAACAGGTTGGCGGGATTGTCGAGATTGAGCGGCACGTTGTCGAAGCCGAGCAGCACGTAGCAGGCCACGGCAAAGGCCGCGAGCCACGCGGTGAGATACCACGGCAGCACGGCGGCCGCGATGGCGAGCGAAGGCAGATAGAGCGAGACGAACGGATTGGTCGTGCCGCCCGAAAGAAAGAGCAGTGCGGAAAGCGCGCCCAGATCGACCCAGAGCTGGCCGAACAGCTCGAGATTCGACTCCGGGCGATCCTGCGTGACGCGCAGCCAGGTGACGCCGTTGAACGCCACTTCCAGGGCGATCACGAACAGCATGGCCGGCAACGGCAACTTCACGCCAATGAAGAACTGCACGAACGCGATCGTGCAGAGCTGGCCGATGATGGCGAGGCTGCGCAGCCAGAACAGATGGCTGAGATTGACGCGAGCACTGACGGTTATGCGATGCATGGTGTCAGTTTACCGGTTAAGACTTGTCTGATTCATCATCTTGAAAAGGTTTGCTTCAACTAATGTCATTCGCCCACCACATTTGAACCGGCGATTTCCGACAAACTAGAAGGAACCAGGCAGACCTCGTTTCCCGACGCGCATTACCCCGTGCGCAATCTTTTTCTGGATTTCATCGACGCTGCAGCCGACGGCGCAACCGCTGAGGCGACCGATGCGCCCGCACACGAATTGCTGGCCGCCGCCTGGTTCGCAGCGGCCATCGCGCTGCCGTTTGCAAACCGCCACGCCGAAGCGGTAGCACCTTAACGCCGCGCGTTGGAAATCGCGCGAACGTTTCCAAATCTGCGCAACAATCTTGCAGCGGTATTGATATAAATCAATTTTTGCCTCTGCTCGAAGAGACCGTCGGCGATGGAAGGAAGCGCAGCAATGGAACGAAGTCGCGCCGCGCGCACCGCATGCCAGTATGCGCCCAACGACGCGTCGCTACGCGTGAACCTGTCGATGGCCCAGCTTCTGCGTGGCAATTTTGTGGACGGCAGGATCCTGCTCGACGTGAATCGGCATTGGGTCTGGCTGCTGGAGCAGAGCGACAGCCCGTGCTATCCCAATACCTGGCTGGATCGGCAAAAGGTGTTCGCGCGGTGGGAGCCGGTGCTAGAGGAGGTGAGCGCCGGTCTCGCGGCGCTCGCGCTCGAGGCGTAACTCAAGGCGCAACTCAAGGCGTAACTCAAGGCGTAACGCGCCCGCCCCTGGGCGCGCCGCCCGCTGCCGGGGCCACCGCCGCCGCGAGGCATTCAGGGCAGAGGCAGCGCCCGCGCGGGTCGAGCTCGTTCGCAGGCAACGCGGGCAGCGACTTGCACCAGCAGTCGAAGGGTTCGGTGTTCCTGCCGCAGTCAAAGACGTTGCCGCAGCGCGGGCAGCGGGCGCTTTTCATGCCAGTGGCGGGGACGGCGGAGGCGGTCATGGCGCGCACTCCTCTCGAAGCCATGCGTCGGCGACACAGAGATGATGCCACAGCCGCGCCGCGTGGCCGTCGCCGCCCTTTCTCACCCCCGCTTCTCTCCCCTCGTTTCGCCCGCTTCCGCTGCGCCCGCGCTGCGTTCACCCCCGTGTTGCGCAGGTGCCGCGCGCTTCGTCCGCTGTTCCCCGTTTTCCCCGCCGTTTTGGCTGCTGCACCGCGCCAGTCCTGTACAATCCGGCCTGTTTCGACCGTTTTGCGCCGCGCTTTTCGTCCGCGG
>DATBXG010000255.1:0-5282 GCA_036514415.1 Paraburkholderia sp. | reverse complement strand
GCTTCCGCTTCAATCGAGCCGCTTGCCGCTTTCAGTATCGAACAGATGCAGGTGCGCGAGAGGCAATCCCAGCGTCATGTGCTGGCCCGGCGTTATGTCCGGGCGCGCGCGGGTGGTGACGCACCATGTCGTGTCGCCTATTTTCCCGTACAAGTGGGTCTCCGCGCCAGTCGGCTCGATCACTTCGACGTTGAACGGCACGTCGCCGCCAGCCTCGACGTGCTCGGGCCGCACGCCGAGCGTCACGCGCGCGCCCGCTTGAGCCTTGCCTTCCGGCAGGGTGATACGCACGCCGTCTTCGAGCACGAGCGCCGTGCCGCGCGCGTCGCTCATCATCGTGCCCTCGGCAAAGTTCATCGAAGGCGAGCCAAGGAAGCTCGCCACGAACAGGTTGCCCGGCTTGTCGTAGAGGTCGAGCGGACGACCAATCTGCTCGATGCGCCCCGCGTTCATCACGACGATGCGGTCGGCCATCGTCATCGCCTCGATCTGGTCGTGCGTGACGTACACCACCGTGTTGCGCAGGCGCTGGTGCAGTGCCTTGATTTCGGTGCGCATCTGCACGCGCAGCTTGGCGTCGAGGTTGGAGAGCGGTTCGTCGAAGAGGAACACCGCCGGCTCGCGCACCACGGCGCGGCCCATGGCGACGCGCTGGCGCTGGCCGCCCGAGAGCGCGCGCGGCAGACGCTCAAGGTAGCTCGAGAGGTTGAGCATTTTCGCGGCGGCTTCGATGCGCGGCTTGAACGCGCCTTCGCGCTCCTTGCGAATGCGCGGGCCGAACGCGATGTTGTCGTACACCGAGAGATGCGGGTAGAGCGCATAGCTCTGGAACACCATCGAGATGTTGCGCTGTTGTGGCGGCAGCGCGTTCGCACGCGTGCCGGCGATCGTGAGGTCGCCGCCCGAGATGTCTTCGAGCCCCGCGATCATGCGCATCAGTGTGGTCTTGCCGCAGCCCGACGGGCCGACGAGCACGACGAACTCGCCGTCTTCGATGTCGAGATCGACGCCATGCACGACCTGGGTCTCGCCGTAGCGCTTGTAGATGCCGTTCAGTTGTACCGCTGCCATGCTGTCCTCGTGTGCGTGAAGTCTTTTCAGGTCCTTGCGTTGCGCTCGTGGCTCAGAACGGATCGAGCGTCAACTCGTTTGCCATCAGCCGGTTGCCCGCCATGAGGCCCGCGTCCACGGGCAGCGCCACGCCGGTAATGACGCGCGCCTGCGGCGAGGCGAGAAACTGCACGGCGTCGGCGATGTCCTCGGGCGTAGCGACATCGCCGAGCGGATACCATTTGCTTAGTTCTTCGAATATCTTCGGATGCTGCTCGACGCGCACACGCCACGCGGGCGTCTTCACCGTGCCGGGGCAAACGATGTTCGCGCGTATGCCATGCGGGCCCAGCTCCATGGCAAGCGCCTTCGTGTAGCTCACGAGGCCCGCTTTCGCGGCACTGTAGGCGGGATGACCGAGCGCGGTGAGCCCGTTCACCGAGCCGATCAGCACGAGCACGCCGCTCCGGCGTTCGATCATCGACGCGCGCACGGCTTCGACCGTGTAGTAGGCGCCGTTCAGGTTCAGCTCGACGTCGCGCCGCCAGCTCGCGGCGTCGGTGTGCGCGAGCGTCGTGCCGAGCGCGCCGCCGGCATTCGCCACCGCTACGTCCACCGGCCCGCGCGCCGCTACGCCGCGCGCCACCGCGTCGTTCACGGCGACCTGGTCGCTCACGTCGGCGGCAAGCGGTTCGAGCCGCGCCGCGCCAATTTCGTCCGCGAGCTGTTGCACGCCCGCCGCGTCGCGGTCGAGCGCGAGCACCGTGTCACCCGCATCGAGAAACCGTTTGCAGAGCGCGCGGCCTATGCCGCCGCTCGCGCCCGTCACCAGCACCACCCGGCTCATGTCGACTCTCCGTGCGGCCCGCCAGTCCTGCCGGAGAGCCTGAAAATTTCCTACATACGAATGGTGCGTGGTGGCCCTGATACGGGTTTATACCAACCGCGCCACGCTGCTGCAGCGCATGAATTTCCCCTGTTTTACAGCATGTTATGCAAATTTCTGCGCTCGAAACAATATCGCGTTTACCAGGTGACAACGCTTTTTTCATCCTGTAGGATTTTTTCAAACAACGCAACCCAGCGGCCGGGGAGACGGCGGCGGCATCGGCAGGAAAAACCACTAAGGAGAGAGAGAATGTCGTTTCAGGCACGTGCAACCACCATGCTCGGCAAGCTCGCCGTCGCGCTCGCGTTCGCCGGCATCACCGCCGCGGCACACGCCGATACGGTCCGCGTGACCGTCGCCCACTACAGCGACGCTACCGCCCCGTACTTCGAGAAAATGGCCAAGCAGTTCGAGGCCGCCAATCCCGGCATCACGATCAAGATCGAAGACGTGAACTGGGACTCGCTGCAGCAAAAGCTGCAAACGGACATCTCCGGCGGCGCCAACGCCGACCTCGCGATCATCGGCACGCGCTGGCTGCTCGACTTCGTGAAGGACGACATTGCCGAGCCGCTCGACCCGTACATGGACGCGAATTTCAAGGGCCGCTTCATCGGCCCGTTCCTCGCGCCGGGTCAAATCAGCGGCAAAACCTACGGCCTGCCGATCGCCGCTTCGGCGCGCGCGCTTTACTACAACAAGGACATGCTGGCTTCGGTTGGCTATCCGGAGGGTCCGAAGACCTGGAACGACGTGGTCGACGCCTCGAAGAAGCTCAAGGCGAAGGGCATTGCCGGCTTCGGCCTGCAAGGCAAGGAAATCGAAACCGACGTGTACTACTACTACGCGCTGTGGACCCACGGCGGCGATGTGGTGGGCAAGGACGGCAAGGCGGCGTTCAACTCGCCGGCTGGCGTGAAGGCCGCCACGCTCTACAAGAGCATGATCGACGAAGGTCTCACGCAGCCTGGCGTGACGGGCTACAGCCGCGAAGACGTGCAGAACCTCTTCAAGCAGGGCCGCGTGGCAATGATGATCTCGGCGCCGTTCCTCGCCAAGCAGCTGAAGAAGGAAGCCCCGAACATCAAGTACGGCATCGACCCGATCCCGGTTGCGACGACGCCCGCCACCTACGCGGTGACCGACTCGATCATGATGTTCAAGAACTCCAAGGTGAAGAAGAGCGCCTGGAAGTTCCTCGACTTTCTGTTCACGAAGGAGCCGCGCGTGCAGTTCACGAGCACGGAAGGCTTCCTGCCGACGACGAAGGCTGAGGCGACCGACCCGGCGTTCCAGGACCCGGACACGAAGGCCTTCATCGCGCTCCTGCCGCACGCGAAGTTCGCGCCGACGGTGACGGGCTGGGAAGACACCGCCAAGGCCGTGACCAACGCCATGCAGTCGGTCTACCTCGGCAAGGCCAAGCCCGCCGATGCGCTGAACCAGGCGGCCACCGAGGCGAACAAGTCGCTCGGCAAGTAAGTTTGGCAACCAGGTTGCCAAATCGGCCAGCAAGATAGCCTTGCCTTTGCGGCCTGACCGGCGCGCGCCCGAAGTCTGCGGCGCGCGCCGGACCGCCTGAAAACCGACGTTTCGAAGCACTGACGATTCGACATGACTACGGGTCCCCTGAAGCCCTCGCCCGCCGCGCCGCCGGCCGGCGACGCCCCCGACCGATCACGCGCACGAACCCGCATGAGCCGACTACCCCGCGCCGTTGCCGCGCCCCGCGCACCCTGGCTCCTGATCGTGCCGAGTCTCGTGCTCGCGCTCTTCATCATCAGCTATCCGATCTTCAACATCGTGTACCAGTCGCTGCACGATGTGTCGCGCTTCGGCCAAATCCGCGATTTCAGCGGCCTGCAGAACTTCTATAACGTGTTCGCCGATCGGGTGTTCATGAGCGCCCTCAGGAACACGCTGATCTGGACATTTTTCGTCGTGGTGGGCACGGTGCTCATTTCCGTGCCGGTCGCGCTCGTGCTCAATCAGGACTTCTACGGCCGCGGCATTGCGCGCACGATCGTCATGCTGCCGTGGTCCGTCTCGCTCACCATGACCGCCGTGGTGTGGCGCTGGGCGTTCAACGACGACTACGGCATGGTCAACGTCACGCTGCAGCGCCTCGGGCTCACCTCCGGGCCGATTCACTGGCTCGCCACGCCCGAGTACGCGTTCCCCGTCGAGATCTGTGTCGGCATACTCGTGTCCATACCGTTCACGACCACGATCCTGATGGGCGGCCTTTCCTCGGTGCCTGGTGACATCTACGAGGCCGCGCGCATCGACGGTGCAACCGCCTGGCAGCAGTTCCGCCAGCTCACGCTGCCGCTGCTCAAGCCGTTCATCAACATGGCGATCCTGCTGAACGTGATCTACGTGTTCAACTCGTTCCCGATCATCTGGGTGATGACCCAGGGCGGCCCCGACGACAGCACGCATATCCTCGTCACCTACCTCTACGAACTGGGCTTCAGGTTAGGACGACCAGGCGAAGCGGCCGCGGTCTCGCTCATCATGCTCGTGATCCTGTTCGCGTTCTCGGTGGTCTACCTGCGCTTGCAGGCCAAACGTGGCAGCGCCGAAGGAGACCTCGCATGAACAGCAAGCTCAAACGCTCGATCTGGTGCTGGCTCGCGCTCTCGCCGCTCGTCCTCGTCGTGCTGTTCCCGTTCGCGGTGATGTTCTTCACCTCGTTCAAACCGGCATCGGAAGTGTTCGTGTATCCCGCGCGCTGGCTGCCCATGGAGTGGCGATGGCAGAACTACGTCGACATGTGGCAGGCCGCGAACTTCGGCGTCGCGCTGCGCAACAGCATCGTGGTGAGCTGTCTTTCCACGGCGCTCGCGCTCGCCGTGAGCCTGCCGGCCGCCTACGCGCTCGCGCGCTTTCCGTTCCGCGGCCGCGGCCTCTACCGCCAGTTCCTGCTGGTCACGCAGATGCTCTCGCCCATCCTGCTCGTGGTCGGCCTGTTCCGGCTCGCCGCGATGATCCCGTACGGCGACGGCAATCTCGTCGATTCGAAAATCGGCGTGATCGTCTCGTATGCGGCGTTCAATATCGCGTTCGCCGTCTGGATGCTCTCGTCGTATTTCCAGACCGTGCCGCGCGATCTCGAAGAATCGGCATGGCTCGAAGGATGCAGCCGCACGGGCGCGGTGTTCCGCGTGTTCCTGCCGCTCGCGGTGCCGGCCGTAGTGGTCACGGCGATCTTCACGTTCATCAGCGCGTGGAATGAGTTCGCGGTGGTCTACACGCTGATCCGCTCGCCCGAGAACAAGACGCTCACGGTGCAGGTCACCGACATGGTGGCCGGCAAGTACACCGTGGAATGGCAGCTCGT
>DATBXG010000254.1:0-2095 GCA_036514415.1 Paraburkholderia sp. | reverse complement strand
CTCGCGACGTAGCCCTGTTCGTAGATCGATTGCGCCGAGCCGTTGAGGCGGCTGATTTGCGTGAGCGAAACGGCGCCAATGGCGAGCGTGCCGACCAGCACGAGCGCGAAGGCGAGGCGCAGTGTCGCTTTCACCGAGAGTCGCGAGTTGCGTGTTCCCGTCCTGCGTGGCTGCGCAAGGGTCGCGCCTGATGCCGGATCCTGCGGCACGAAGCCCGCGTGCCTGCCGCCTTGCGATACTGCTTTCATCTTTTTCGGTCTCCTTGCCGACGGGACCTGGCGCCTCAGCGCCTGGTCCCATCCCATGCAGAGCACTGCTCTGCCTGTTGTTCGACGTCACGCCATCGTTCGTGATTTGCGTACCGCCTCAACCCCGGTCTACGGCACACCATCGCGCAATCTTTAACGCCGCCGCGCGCGGTGCATCTCATAATCCGGCCCCGTATTTGCGCGCCTCGTGGGCGCACACATCGGCGGTTTATACACGGTCAAAATGAACGCCAAAAATCCCGGGTCAAATTCAAGCGTCGGCGCCAACCCTTTGCGACATTGGGCCGCGGAGCGAGGCGCATCTCACGTGTCCGATTCTCGACAAATCTTGTCCGTACAACTCGAGCAAGACACATTACACTGCGCCCATAACTCTTATACATGTCCTTTCATGCCGTCGCCGCTGCCTTCCCGGGGTGGTGCCCGCTGAATACTCTCTGCTGCTACCGACAACATGGAAACCAGTCTCGACAAGCGCGCCCTGCCGGGCGCCGCCGCGGGTTCGTCCGCGGCCGCCGCTCCCGCCGCTGCGGGCGCGCTGCAACGCACCGTCTACCCGGTGCTGGGGGCGATCAGCTTCTCGCACCTGCTCAACGACATGATCCAGTCGCTGATCCTCGCCATCTACCCGATGCTCAAGGACAACTTCTCGCTGTCGTTCACGCAGATCGGCCTCATCACCCTCACGTACCAGATCACGGCTTCTATGCTGCAGCCGCTCGTGGGCGTGTTCACCGACAAGCGGCCCCTGCCGTATTCGCTGCCCGTTGGCATGGGCTTCACGCTGTGCGGCCTCCTGCTGATGTCGGTCGCGCCGAGCTTCGGCGTGCTGCTCGTCGCGGCGGCGCTGGTGGGCTGCGGCTCCTCGGTGTTCCATCCGGAGTCCTCGCGCGTGGCGCGCATGGCCTCGGGCGGCCGTCACGGCCTCGCGCAGTCGCTCTTCCAGGTGGGCGGCAATGCGGGCACGTCGCTCGGGCCGCTGCTCGCCGCGGCCATCGTGATTCCGCACGGCCAGCGCAGCATCGCGTGGTTCTCGGTGGCCGCGCTCGTCGGCATGGTCGTGCTCACGCAGATCGGCCGCTGGTACAAGGCCCATCCGGCGATGAAGAAAAAGCGCGTCGAGGTGCCCCACGTCGTGCTCTCGCGCTCGCGCGTGGCGACCGCCATCGGCATTCTCGTGCTGCTCGTGTTCTCGAAGTACTTCTACCTCGCGAGCATCAACAGCTATTTCACGTTCTATCTGATCGACCGCTTCCACCTGGGCGTGCAGGCCGCGCAGATCCATCTGTTCGTGTTCCTCGCCGCGGTGGCCGCGGGCACGATCATCGGCGGCCCGGTGGGCGACCGCATCGGCCGCAAGTACGTGATCTGGGGCTCGATTCTCGGCGTCGCGCCCTTCACGCTGCTCCTGCCCTACGCCAACCTGTTCTGGACCAGCGTGCTTACGGTCATCATCGGCGTGGTGCTGGCCTCGGCGTTCTCGGCCATTCTCGTCTATGCGCAGGAGCTGATTCCGGGCAAGGTAGGCATGGTCGCGGGCCTCTTCTTCGGCTTCGCGTTCGGCCTCGGCGGCATCGGCGCGGCGGTGCTCGGCCAACTGGCGGATGCGACCAGCATCGGCTTCGTCTACAAGGTCTGCTCGTTCCTGCCGCTCATCGGCATCCTGACCGTGTTCCTGCCCGACGTGGAAGACAAGCGCGCGAGGAAAGCGGCCTGAGCGCGGCAACGCGCTGAGTCAACGGCAAGACGGCCGGACGTCCCCGGAGTTCAGCTCAGGGCGCCGGCCGTTTTGCTTTGTGCGCCCGCACGTGCTTTGCCTCCTCGCG
>DATBXG010000253.1:0-3937 GCA_036514415.1 Paraburkholderia sp. | reverse complement strand
CGATCTCGCCGAGCCGCACCGCGGCGAGCGCTGGTGGCGCGAGGTGGCGGAAAGCGCAGAGCCGACGCGTGCGGCGCGACGGTGGTTCGCTTGCCGGGATGCGGGCGAAGCGCAGTCGTAACACGATCACACGCTTCTCTTCTGCCCGTCCGCGCGCAATGCCCAGACAGCATCGACGCGCGGGCGGGCACGCCCCCTTGTTCGCTCCCCGCTTTGTTGCCCGCTTCGTTCCCCACCTGCGTAAAAGTCTCCTAAGCTTTTGCATCAGGGCCTCAACGCTCCCATTGCGCCCCACTACCCTTAACGGGATTTCCCCAGGCTGACATCCACCGATTTCTAGCATTAAATAAATCAACTTGATTTATTTAGTCGACAGCACGCTGCATCGCATGCCGACGCCTCTTTCTGGATCTGGAGGAGACACGTGAGAAGTCCGCATGTCGGTCAGGGCAGCAATTCCGCCAACGTCCGCCGCTTCAACGAACGCCTGCTGCTGCAGGCGCTGCGTCGCGCGGGCGAGGCGTCGAAGGCCGATCTCGCGCGTCTTGCGAATCTCACGAGCACCGCGGTGGGCAGCATCATCACGTCGCTCACGGCCAATGGCCTGATCGAGGTGAGCGGCCGCCGCGACGGCCAGCGCGGCCAGCCCGCCTCGCTCTTGCGTCTCTCGCCGCGCGGCGCGTTCGCAATTGGCGTGCGGCTCGACCGGACCAATATCGAAACCGTGCTCGTCGACTTCGCCGGCCAGATGATCGAGCGCCGCTCGCGCGACATGCTCTTGCCGCAACCCTCGGAAGCACAGGAAATCGTGCAGCGCGACATCGCCGGGCTATTAGGCATCCTCACGACCGAAGAGCGCAGCCGCCTCGCCGGCATTGGCGTCGCGCAGCCGTACAACCTCGGCAGCTGGCTGCGCGAACTGGGCCTGCCCGCCGACACGTTCCGCGTGTGGAACGACGTCGACTTCGCGGGCGAGCTTGCGCGCGCCACGGCGCTGCCCGTGTTCAGCGAGAACGACGGCAACGCGGCCGCGATCGCCGAGATCTTCTACGGCTGCGGGCGCCAGCGCGACGACTTCCTCTACCTCTTTCTCGGCCCGGCAATTGGCGGCGGCATCGCCATCGACGGCGACTGCGTGCGTGGCCTCACCGGCAACGCGGGCGATTTCGCGGTGATGCCCGTGCCGCCCAGCCGCCTGCCCTCCGCGCACAAGCCGCCGGGCCAGTGGGACATCCTGCTCTCGCGCGCCTCGCTCATCGCGCTGCGCCGCCACCTCCAATATTGCGGCGAGACGATCGACAGCCGCGCCGACCTCGAAGCGTGCATCGCGCGCGGCCACCCCGCCGTGCAGGAATGGCTCGACGACTGCATCGACGCGCTCGCGCCCGCGCTGCGCTCGGCGATCTGCGTGCTCGACGTGCCGACCGTCGTGCTCGACGCCGACGTGGACGCGGGGCTCATCGACACGCTCATGCAGCGCCTGCGCCTCGCGGTGGCGGCCACCGCGCCCGAAGCGCGCGGCACGCCCGCGCTCGTGCGCGGCACCTTCGGCCCCGATGCGGGCGCGCTCGGCGCGGCCACGCTCCCCATGTTTTTCAACTTTTCGCCGCGCGCGGGCATCCTCATGGGCGCCGGCGCACAAACTTACGCACAAGCGCAGGAGGAGAGCCATGTCGCCCTCTGAGTCCACGCCCCCGCTGCTGGAAATGCGGGGCATCACCAAGACCTTCCCCGGCGTGCGCGCGCTCGACAACGTGCGCCTCACCGTCTACCCCGGCGAGGTCCACTCGCTCATGGGCGAGAACGGCGCGGGCAAGTCCACGTTGATGAAGATTCTCTCGGGCGCCTACCAGGCCGACCCCGGCGGCGAGATTCTCATCGAGGGCAAGCCGGTCGTGATCGACGGTCCGCATGCGTCCCGCGAACTGGGCGTGGCCGTCATCTATCAGGAGCTGAGCCTCGCGCCTAATCTCTCGGTGGCCGAGAACATTCATGCGGGCCGCGAACTGCGCAAGGGAGGCCGCCGCTTCGGCATGGTCGACCGCCGCGCCATGGAGCGCGGCTGCGAAGACGTGCTCAAGCGCCTCGGCGCGAGCTTCGGGCCCGCCACGCAGGTCGGCTCGCTCTCCATCGCGGAGCGTCAGCTCGTGGAGATCGCGCGCGCCGTGCATAGCGACGCCCGCATCATCGTGATGGACGAGCCCACCACGCCGCTCTCCTCGCGCGAAACAGAGCGCCTTTTCAAGCTCATCAACCAGTTGCGCGACGAAGGGCTCGCGATCATCTACATCAGCCACCGCATGGCCGAAGTCTATGAACTCTCCGACCGCGTTTCCGTGCTGCGCGACGGCAGCTACGTGGGCACGCTCATGCGCGACGCGCTCAACGCGGAAAGCCTCGTGAGCATGATGGTGGGCCGCGATATTTCGGGCTTCTACAAAAAGGCGCACGCGCCCTACGACCCGGGCAAGGCCGTGCTCAGCGTGCGCGACGTGGCCGACGACAAGCGCGTGCGCGGCTGCAGCCTCGACCTCCACGCAGGCGAAGTGCTCGGCATTGCGGGCCTCGTGGGCGCGGGCCGCACCGAACTCGCGCGCCTGATTTTCGGCGCGGAGCCGCGCGTGCGCGGCGAGATCGCCATCGACGGCAAGACGCTCAGCGTGCACACGCCGCGCGATGCGATCAACGCGGGCCTCGTCTATCTGACCGAGGACCGCAAGCATCAGGGCCTCTTTCTCGACATGAGCGTGCGCGACAACATCAACGTGGCCGTGGCAGGGCGCGACGCGCGCATGGGCGTGCTCGACCTCGCGCGCGGCGGCGAGCGCGCGAAGGAAGCCATCCGCTCGCTCTCCATCCGCGTGCCGAACGCGCGCGTGAACGTGGGCGCGCTTTCGGGCGGCAACCAGCAGAAGGTGCTGCTTTCGCGCCTGCTGGAAACGAAGCCGCGCGTGCTGATCCTCGACGAGCCCACGCGCGGCGTCGATATCGGCGCGAAGTCGGAGATCTATCGCATCATCAACGACCTCGCCAAAACCGGCGTGGGCATCATCGTCATTTCGAGCGAGCTGCCCGAGATCATCGGCGTGGCCGACCGCGTGCTCGTCATGCGCGAAGGCATCTTCGCTGGCGAGTTGGGCGGCTATACAGGCAAGCCGATCTCCCAGGAAGCGATCATCGAACTCGCCACCGGCTCGCAGCACGCGCTCGACGAAGCCGCCTGACCCTTACCGCATACGCTGAAAACGTCCCTCAGGAGTACGACATGAAGAGCATCATTCCCCGGCATGGCGTCGCGGCCTCGCCCACGCAGTCCGCTCAGCCCGCGCAACCGGCGCGCAGCGTCGCGGTCGACGGCCACCGCCAACGCATGAAGTCGCTCGTCCGCACCGCGGGCATGCTGCCCGTGCTGGTGCTGCTGTGCATCGGCTTCGGCCTGCTCAACGACGGCTTCTTCACGCTGGAGAATCTGTCGATCGTCACGCAGCAGGCGTCGATCAACATCGTGCTCGCCGCCGGCATGACCTTCGTGATTCTCACGGGCGGCATCGACCTCTCGGTGGGCTCGGTGCTGGCCGCCGCCGCCATGGCCGCCATGATCGGCTCGAACTTCGCGGGCTGGGGCTGGGTCGGCGTGCCCATGGCGCTCGCGGTGGGTCTCGGCTTCGGCCTCATCAACGGCGCGCTCATCGCGCTCCTGCGCCTGCCGCCGTTCATCGTCACGCTCGGCTCGCTCACGGCGGTGCGCGGCATTGCGCGCCTCATGGGTCACGACACGACGATCTTCAACCCGCAGCTGTCGTTCGCGTTCATCGGCAACGGCACGGTGCTCGGCGTGCCCTGGCTCGTCATCATCGCGCTCGTGGTCGTGGCCGCCTCGTGGTTCGTGCTGCGCCGCACGGTGCTCGGTCTGCGCATCTACTCGGTGGGCGGCAAC
>DATBXG010000252.1:0-2166 GCA_036514415.1 Paraburkholderia sp. | reverse complement strand
GGCGTCCACGTCGAGCGGCACGGGCGGCGCGCCGTCTTCCGTCAACGTGAGATCCACGCGCACGCCATCGAGCCGCTTGACGAGCAACGCGAGCGAATTGCGCAGCGCGCGGGCAACCGGTGCGCGCGCGCTCTTGGGCCGCGCGCGCCCGACGAACAGCTTGAGCTGATTCACGATCTTGCCCATGCGCTCGGTGAGCGAGCCGATCGCCTCGAGGTTTTCGGTGGCCGCCGCGTACTGGCCGCGCTCCAGAAACACGCGCGTGTTGTCGGAGAAGCTGCGCAGCGCCGCGAGCGGCTGGTTCAGCTCGTGCGTGATGCCCGCCGCCATCTGGCCGAGTGCGGCGAGCTTGCTCGCCTGGATCAGCTCGTCCTGGGTCGCGCGCAG
Organism: Paraburkholderia sp.; assembly: GCA_036514415.1. Lineage (GTDB taxonomy): Bacteria > Pseudomonadota > Gammaproteobacteria > Burkholderiales > Burkholderiaceae > Paraburkholderia. The sequence continues at coordinate 1,779 of DATBXG010000252.1, read as the reverse complement.
TTCCGCCTCGGCGCGCGTGCGCTCCGCCACCTCGCGCTGCAGGCGCTCGTTCGCCTGCGAGAGATCGGCCGTGCGCTCGGCCACGCGCTCGTTGAGCATCGCGTAGGCCTTTTGCAGCATCGCGCGGCTGCGCATCACTTCCCTCACGCGTGCGCGCCGCATGCGCCAGTAGAAGCCGAACAGGCACAGCGAAACATAGCCGAAGCCCGTCATGATGGTCGCGTTGCGCGAGGCCTCGAGCACGGGGTCGATCGACGACATCGTGACAAGATGCCAGTCGGGCTCGCCGAGCGAGCGGCGCGTTTCCAGGTAGCGCGGCGCGCGGATGCCCGCACCCATGCGCACGATGTCGGCGTCGCCCTGCAGCACGCGCTCGACGCGCGTGGGCAGCGGCGCGATCGGCTCGCTCGCGTACTGGCGCGTGGCGTCGATCGAGGCGACCACCGCAGGCGGCAGCGGGCGCACCGTGCGGTACTTCCACGCGGGCACCGAAGAGAGAAAGATCACGCCGTGATCGTCGGTGACGAGGAGCGGCTCGGAGGCATCCGTGCCCGGAAACCATTCGAGATTGAGCTTCACGACGGCCACGCCGACGATCTTGCCGTTGCGCCGCACGGGCTGCGAGACGTAGTAGCCCGGGTCGTGCGAGATCGTGCCGATGCCGAAGAAGCGGCCCACGCCGCCGTTCATCGCGTCGATGAAATACGGGCGGAAGCGGTAATCGGCGCCGACGAAGCTATCGGGATCGCGCCAGTTGCTCGCGGCGATGCTCAAGCCGTCGGCGCGGACGATGTAGGTCGTCGTGGCGCGCGCGTGGCGGTTCACGTCTTCCAGATAGCGGTTCGCGGCAGCCACCCACTCGGGCCGCGGGTCGACGAGCACGTCCTGCACGAGCGGATGCTCGCCGACGATATAGGGCAGCGAGTCGTAGCGCTCCAGCGTGCTCTTGAGCGAAGCCGCGGTGCGGTCGCCGCGCACGGCGGCGTTGCGGCGCAGCGCGTCGATGCCGGACTGCCACGTGAGCGTCCACGTAAGCGCGCAGACCGCGACGAGCCCGGCGGCGAGCGCGAAGAGGATGATGAGGCGGCGCGTCACGTGAGCGGCTTCCAGGCAGTCGAGGGGAATGAGAGAGATTGTGGCACACGGCCGCGCTGGGGCGTCCGGGCGGGACAGCGGGCTTCGGGCGCGCTCAGGCGACGTGAGGCAAGGTCGCTCGGGAACGGCAAAAACGGGCGGCGCGGACGCAGGGGAAACGGCGCGCCGCCCAGCGGCGCAAGCCGCGAAAGACACATCGAAACATCGTCGGGCGGCGCGCCTCATGGCTTGCCCACACGCCCGCGAGGCGGGCAGGCGCGCCATCGGCAGCGCCTGCGCCCAGCGCGGCTTACGCGCCCGCGCTTTCCTTCACTTCTTCGACATTGCCGGAGAGCGCGGCGCGCAGCTTGTCGCGATCGAGTTCCTTCTCCCACGCCGAGACCACGACCGTCGCCACGCCGTTGCCGACGATGTTGGTCAGCGCGCGGCACTCGCTCATGAAGCGGTCGATGCCGAGGATCAGCACCATGCCCGAGAGCGGAATGGTCGGCACCACGGCGAGCGTCGCCGCGAGCGTGATGAAGCCCGCGCCGGTCACGCCGCTTGCGCCCTTCGAGGTGAGCATGGTCACCGCGAGCAGCGTGAGCTGCTGGGTCCACGTGAGGTCGGTGTTGGTCGCCTGGGCGATGAAGATCACCGCCATGGTCATGTAGATGTTGGTGCCGTCCAGGTTGAACGAGTAGC
>DATBXG010000251.1:0-2929 GCA_036514415.1 Paraburkholderia sp. | reverse complement strand
GCGAAGTGGTCAGCCCTGAACCGGTGTCTCGAATGCGATCTCGTCGGCACGCAGCGCGCTGATCTTCGGGTCGAAGCTGCGGATATTCGACAGCGTGGCGTTGTGATGCGCACGGATCGCCGCCGCGTTAGCGTGTGGTTTGTCGTGGGTGGTGTGAGCGTCGGCGGCGAGCGTGACCGTGAGGCCGTTCGCCGCGGCACGCCGCACCGTCGTGTCCACGCAAAACTCGCTCGCGTAGCCGCAGATCACGATGTGCTTCACCGCATGCGCGGCGAGCAGGGCGCCCAGACCGGTGCCGAGAAACGAATCGGGCGTGCGCTTGCCGATGAGGTGGTCGCGCGCTTCTGTGTCGAGCGTGGCCGATAACGTCCACGCTTCGGAACCGTGAACGAGCATTGAGTCGTCCTCGTGCTGGATCAGCACGACCGGCACGCTCGCATCCCTTGCGCGCTGCATCAGCGCGTTGATGTGGGCGCTGACCATGGCGATGTCTCCGGGCAGCGGTTCGGTGTCGACGAGTCCCTTCTGAAAATCGATTACGAGCAGCGCGGTGGTCATGGTGATCGTCCCTGGGAAAGCGCTGATTCTAGCGTGTGGACACGCTCGTCTCTCTTCACCCGTTCTCCCGATACAGCGCGACCCTGCGCGGCGCCATGCGTCGCGCGCGGCACGCAATATGCTCTGCGCCATCGCGCACGTGCGCCCGGGCGTTGCCCGCCGTCCAGCCAGAGAGCGGGATTTTCGCTGACGCGCTATGCTTTTTAGCGCGCGATGCGTCCGGCCTGTGCCTGGGTGCGCCGGCTAGTCTGCACGTTATTACACGTTATCCGCCCCGGCATGGACCGGACTACGAAAGAAGACTCCACGAGGGAGCCGACGTGAAAACGACCCTGGGCGCTGTGGTGCTGCTCGCCGCCAGTTCGGCCGCGTGCGCACAATCGAGTGTCACGATGTACGGCCGCGTGGACGGCGGCATCGAATACCTCAATCACATTGCGAACGGCAACGGCGGCAGCGATAGCCGCTGGAGCGCCGAAGGCGGTGACTGGGGCACCAGCATGTTCGGCCTCAAGGGCACCGAGGACCTGGGCGGCGGCAGCGCCGCGATCTTCAACCTCGAAACCGCCGTGCAGATCATGAATGGCACCACGGGTGGCGGCCGGCTCTGGTCGCGCCGCGCGTACGTGGGCGTGAAGAACGACACGTGGGGGCAACTGCAAGCCGGCCGTAATCTCTTCATCGACAGCGACGGCGTGTGGGCATTCGACCCGTTCGTGCAGCAGGCCGTGTCGTCGGCCTCGCTCGTGCGCGGGCGCAACTGGCAGCAAACGAGCAACAACATCGAATATCACAGCCCGGTGTGGAACGGCTTCGACGTGCAGGGCCAGTATTCGTTCGGCAACCAGCCGGGCAATTTCAACGCGGGCGCCGCAGGCGAGTTCGGCCGCTCGAACGGCATCATGCTCTCGTACCACTCGTCGCTTTTCGACGTACGCGGCATTTACGACGAACTGCGCGATTCGAGCGGGCGCTTCTCCAACATCTTCACGGCCTCGCGCGAATACTTCGTGGGCGGCAACCTGCGCGTGCAGAAGTTCAAGATCCAGGCCGCGTACACACATTACTCCGCGCCCGATTCGCCCCCCGGCATTTCCGATACCGCCGACCACTACTGGCTAGGCGCGACCTGGCAGGCCACGCCGAAGTGGGCCGTGACGGCCGCGGGCTTCTATATCCATGTAGGCGAGGGCGGCGGCGACGTGTCGCACGACCCCGCGAGCCACGCCATGCTATACGCGTTGGGCACCACCTATAACCTGAGCGCGCGCACGTTCCTGTACGGCACGGTTGCGTATGTGAACAACAGCAGGAGCGGCACGTTCTCCGTGTTCGCCACGCCGCGCGACTCGAGCACGCCGACCAGCCCAATGGCCGGCCAATCGCAGACGGGCGCCTATGCGGGCATGATGCACGTGTTCTGAGTCCACGCTTTATCCGCCATCGCAGACGGCATTCTCCGAGGAAGGTTGAGATCATGGCCAGACAAACGAAACCGCTGGGCATCATCGGCGTCATCTCCGTGCTGTTCACGTTGCTCACCGCGATCTATCTGCTGGCGGGCGGCGCGTGGCTGATCTCGCTCGGCGGCTCGCCGTATTACGTCGTGATGGGGGTGCTGCTGCTCGTCTTTGCCTGGCTGCTGTGGCGCGCGAGCGCTGCGGCGTTCGTGCTCTATGCGATCGTGCTGATCGGCACTGCGATATGGGGGCTTTGGGAGTCCGGGCCGGACTTCTGGGCGCTCGTGCCGCGCTCGGGCGTGCTGGTGCTGTTCGGCATCTGGCTGCTCGTGCTCATGAGCTGGCACCTCGAGCGCCCGCGCGGGTTCGGCGTGTTCTCGCTCGTGGTGGGGCTGCTCGTGTGGGGTGGCGTGCTCGCCTATGCGCATTTCAACGACCCGCAGCAGATCAACGGCACGCTCGCGGCCGTAAGGGCCACGCCGGCGCCGAACCCCGAGGGCATCGATCCTTCCGAGTGGCCCGCCTATGGCCGTGACCAGCAGGGCACGCGCTATTCGCCGCTGCAGCAGATCACGCCCGACAACGTACACAACCTCGAGGTGGCGTGGACCTTCCGCACGGGCGACACGAAAGGGCCGAACGACCCGGTCGAGATCACCAGCGAAGTCACGCCGATCAAGATCGGCGATCTGCTCTACCTGTGCTCGCCGCACCAGATCCTGTTCGCGCTCAACGCGCAAACCGGCGAGCTCAAATGGAAGTTCGATCCGAAGCTCCAGGCCGATCCTTCGTTTCAGCACGTGACCTGCCGGGGCGTGTCGTTCATCGATCTTGCTGCGGCGTCCGTGAACGCCGCGGCGGCGGCTCTGGGAGCGACGGCAACGATGCCCGTGGCCGCGTCGGACGCTGTG
>DATBXG010000250.1:0-8334 GCA_036514415.1 Paraburkholderia sp. | reverse complement strand
AGCCCCGATCACGCTCGTCTGCCTCTCGCTCGCGACGCTGTTCGTCGCCGCCTTGCCCGTATCGCTATATCGCCGGCTGCGCCAGCCGTTCGCGCTCGACTGGCGCGATACGATCGCGGGCGTCGCCGTCTTCGCGTTCTTTGCGACCGTGATCGAGCGCGCCCTCAACGACTACGTGCTGCACGGGAACGCCGCCGCCGCGCAGGTGATGACGAATCCCGTCTTCTTCGTGTTGTACGGCGCGTTCGCCGCGGGCGTGTGCGAGGAAGTCGGGCGCTATATCGCCATGCGCCTCATCGAGCGTCGCCGCGCGCGCAAGCCCAACACCCCCGCGGACAGCACGGCGTTTGGCTACGGCATCGGCCATGCGGGTGCGGAGGCGTGGTTCGTCGGCGTGCTCGTGCAACTGCAATGGATCGTGTTCGCGGTGCTCGCCAATCGCGGCAATCTCGACGAGCATCTTTCCAACCTCACGATGGACTCGGTCCTGCGCGTGCATCTGATTCTCGCGAGCCTCTCGCCGCTTTTCGCGGGTGTGTTCGCGATGGAGCGCACGGCCGCATTCGTGTTCCAGATTGCGCTGTCGGTGCTGATGTGGCGCGGCGTGCGCGCGGGATGGAAGGGGATTCTGCCGCTCGCGATTCTCGTGCACGCGCTCATCGACGTGCCCGCCGCGATGTACCAGGCGCGTCTCGCCCCGCTCGTCGCCGTGGACGGTTTTTATGCGGTGGCGGCTGCCGTGGTCGCCGTCGTGCTTTTCAGGACGTGCCGCCGCGAGCGGCGCGTCGCGCGCGCCGCGTGAGCGCGCGCGTCTCATCACTCATTATCTGGCGTCAATGGAAGCCTATCTGTTTGAATGCGCGAGTCCCGAATTCGACGAACTTGCCCGCGTGATTGCCGACATCTTTCCCGAGCAGACGCGCTTTGCCGAAGAACCGAACGAGCAAGGCGTGCCGCAACTGGTCGTGCATTGGGTTGCGATGCGATTCGGCTCGAAGGCGCGCCGCATGGCGCTCACGATCGCGCTCGCGCCCGCTGCGCTCGCACGCTATCGTGCGCTGCCGCCGCGGCTGCGCGGCCGCAGCTTCGCGGTGCTGCGAGCCTACGTGGAGGCGACGATCGAATCGCTCGAGGAGCAGCATGCGAAGGGCGAAGACGTGCGGCGCGAAGTGACGATCGCGCTGGACGAAGAATTTGCCTGAAAATCGCGTGAAGCGACGAAGGAATGGGCGCGGCGCGCCCGGTTCGCGCAGGCGTGAGGCTCAGTCGGCGAGGCGGTAGACCTTGGCGAAACGTGCAGCCTGCACGACGCCATAGTCGCCCGGGGCGTATTGCATGACCCAGTCGCCGGCCACGCCGCTCAGGCGGTCGCCGCCGGCCGAGCGCACGAGCGTGAAGGGCTCGTCCATGCGCTTTGCGAGCACCACGACCTGGCGATTGCGATAGTCGCCTGCTTCGCCATTGGCGAGGGCGCTGCTGGCCGGCAGGTACTTCGCATCGAAGCGGTCACGCGAGACGACCCAGCGATCGCCGGTCGAGCCGGTGATGATCGCGTCGCCTTGCGCATAGCGGTTCGGGCCTTCGAGGCTCATCAGCTCGCCGGCTTGCGCCGCGAACTCTACGCTAACGGTTTCGTCCTTGACGACGCGCTGTGCAGCGGCGTCGCCGCGCAGGTCGAGTTGGGTCAGTTCAATCATGGTTGCAGCAGCGGACCTGCTTCACAAAAATCGTGTTCCAGAGAAGCGACGGCCGGGCAAGTGTGCCCGGCCGTCGCATGGCCCGCAAGGGTACCCTGGATTGGGCTGCTGCGCACGCACGGGAGCGTGCGCAGCGGGTCGATCGACGGGTGCCTTGTCTTACTCTGCCTTACTGCTGGGCTTTAATGCTGGGCTTTACTGCGCAGCCGGCGTGCTGGCCGGTTCGGCGTCGTTTGCCGCGGCGTCCGCCGAAGGTTTGCCCTTGTGCTTCGCCTTCGCCGGCTTGCCCGAGGGACCATGTTCATGTTCATGGCCGTGGCGGAAGGTCTGGTCGGCGAGCTTCTTTTGCTCAGGCGAGAGGCTGGTGTAGAGCGGCTCGAACGCGGCGACGAGCTTCTGCATGTCTTCGGCGTGCGCCTGCGCGATCTGCGCGTACTGCTTCATGTCGTCGAGCGCGTTGCGCGTGTTTTCGGTTTCCATGCGCTGCTTGTAGAGGCCGCCCATGGTTTGACCATTGCTGCGCATGACGTCGGCGAACGTCTTCCACTGCGGCTCTTGCTCGGGCGTGATCTTCAGCTGCGTATGCAGCCACGTGATGCGCTCCTCGACGCGCTGCTGATGCTGCGCGGCACGCACATCGGCGCTCGATGCGGCCGCGGCGGTTGCCGACGCGGCCGGCGCGGCGCTTTGCGCGAACACGCCGCTCATCGAGAGCGAGGCGGCAAGGATGACAAAAACTTTCTTCATTGTGACTCCTCGAATCGTTTCGTAGCGGGTAGCACTGCCAGAACGGCTGCAGCCGTTATTAGTACCACGTTATCGCGCCGCCCCTCCCCGGCTGCGACACTTGCTTACAAACGAAACGCGTGGAAATACCCGTCGCGCATGACACGCGCTCCATGCCCGTTGCCCGATGCGTCCGGCCTCGCGCGATAATGACCTCGTTCTGACTGCCCATACCGACCGCCGCCCGATGAGACCCCCGCGCCTCGATCAACTCGACGACCTCGACCGCAGCCTCGTTGCGCTGCTGCAGGAAAACGCCCGCGAGAGCGTTGCGAATCTCGCGCGGCGCCTGGGCGTCGCGCGCACCACCGTGCTCGCGCGCATCGCGCGCCTCGAGCGCACGCAGGTGATCGCGGGCTATGGCGTGCGGCTCGGCCAGGACGTGCTCGATGCGAGCCTGCAAGCATGGGTCGGTCTCATCATCGCGCCGCGCCACGGGCCCGACGTGCAAAAGCGGCTCGGCAAGATGCCCGAAGTGCAGTTGCTGTGTGCGGTGAGCGGCGAGTACGACTACGTTGCCTGGCTGCGCGCCGATTCGCCCGATCGCCTCAACGACCTGCTCGACCAGATTGGCGGCATCCCGGGTGTGGAGCGCACGACCACGTCGATCGTGCTCGCGCGCAAGGTCGATCGCGGTTCCGTGACGGGTTGAGCGGGACCGGACGGCGCGGCTGAAAAGCGGGGCGATCCGCATCGCAATTCAAGGTTTTCGACAATTCGACGAAACCAATCGTCAAAATGACGAAAACTGCGGTCGAAGCGCATCGTTTTGCGCCTATGAACCGTTTTTGTCTCTCCGTAGACTGTGTTTGAGCGGGCGTTGCCCATCCCCAAGCATAGAAAACCAACGGAGATGACACATGAAAGTCGCGATTGCAGGCGCCGGTTTGATCGGCCACACCATTGCCCACATGCTGCGCGAAAGCGGCGACTACGAAGTGGCGGCCTTCGACCGCGATGCGAAGGCGCTCGAGCCGCTCGCGGCGCAGGGCATTCCGACCGCGCGCGTGGATTCAGGCGACGCCGCCGCGCTGCGCGGCGCGCTCGAAGGCTATGACGTGCTCATCAACGCGCTGCCGTACTACCTGGCGGTGAACGTCGCTTCGGCGGCGAAGGGCGCGGGTGTCCACTATTTCGACCTGACCGAAGACGTGCGCGCGACTCACGCGATCCGCGCGCTCGCCGACGGCGCCGATCATGTATTCATGCCGCAGTGCGGTCTCGCGCCTGGCTTCATCGGCATTGCGGCGCATGCGCTCGCGAGCCGCTTCACCGAAATCCGCGACGTCAAGATGCGCGTGGGCGCGCTGCCGCAGTTCCCCACCAACGCGCTCAAGTACAACCTCACGTGGAGCGTCGACGGTCTGATCAACGAATATTGTCAGCCGTGCGAAGCGATTCGTGAAAGCCGCACGCAGTGGGTGCAGCCGCTAGAAGGTCTCGAGCATTTCTCGCTCGACGGCGTGGAGTACGAAGCATTCAATACGTCGGGCGGTCTCGGCACGCTCTGCGAGACGCTCTCGGGGAAAGTGGAGTCGCTCGACTACAAGTCGGTGCGCTATCCGGGCCATCGCGCGCTCATGCAGTTCCTGCTCGAAGACCTGCGCCTTTCCGGCGACCGCGACACGCTCAAGTCCATCATGCGCCGCTCGGTGCCCGCCACGGAGCAGGACGTCGTGCTCATCTTCCTGACCGTCACCGGCATGCGTGACGGCAAGCTCGTGCAGGAAGTGTTCACGCGCAAGATCTTCGCGAAGACGGTGTGCGGCGTGCCGATGAGCGCGATCCAGATCACCACGGCTGGCGCGATGTGCGCCGTGCTCGATCTGTTCCGCGAAAAGCGCCTGCCCCAAGCCGGATTCGTGCGCCAGGAGCAGGTGTCGCTCCAGCAGTTCCTCGCGAACCGCTACGGTCAGGTGTACGAAGGCGCGACGCTCGACACCCGCGCGAAGGTGCCGGTCTGACGGCTTACGGCGCTGACTGGCCCGAGGCCGGCTTGCCCGCCGACACGATGCGCTGCAGCAAGGCATCGTAGTCGGCCTCGGTGGGCGCGGTGTTGTCGAACAGGATAAGACCGTCGAGCTGTGCCCCCGACGGCATGAAGCGCCGCTGCCGGTACTCGTCCCAATGGGCGAGCTTGTAGGCGTCGATCGGATGCGCGCGCGCGATGATGCGCGCGTGCGCCGTTTCCTCGCTCGTATGGACCCACACCACCGTGAGCGCCACCTGCGGCCCGACATGGAGCCACGCGCGATCGAACAGCTTGCGATCGCGCACCTCGCGCGAGAGCGGGCCCACCACGAGCGCGCTCACGCCAAGCTCGAGATTCTCGCGAGCGGTGTCGATGAGCCCCTGGTACTCCGGGTCGCGTAGATGCTGGAGAAAGAGGGGGCTGTCGCGGTCGTTCGGGTCCTGCGTGAGCGCTCCCATCGCGGCCGCGCTATAGCGGCCGTAAAGCGTGTCCTTGTCCAGCAGGCAGAATGGCTCGCCAGTCGCGCGCGCGAGCGGGGCGAACAGGCGTTTGGCGAGCGACGTCTTGCCAGTTCCGGCGTGGCCGCAGAGGAATACCAGTCGTGTCACGGGCGGCGCGCCTCGGCGCGTGGCGCGTCAGCCTCCTGCGAGCCGGCTTTTTCCTCGCTGCCCGGGCCGTGCCCGTTCAGGAACTTGCCGTTGACGTCGAGCCACATCACGTTGATGATGCCGAAGCCGAGCGCGACGCCAATGCCGAGGATCCACGAGAAGTACCACATCGCTTTTGCCTCCCCTTTGCCCAGGTTGCGCGTGCTGTCGCGCATTCCCCGAAGCATATAACATCGATCATCGGTCTGACGCCCGTGCGTATATCATGGGCGCGCATCAGGACAACGAAGCGCCGGGCCGGCACGACAAGGGGAAAGCGCCCATGCCCTCGCGCAGGTTGATTGCATCCATCGCCGCGGTCGCAGCGGTAACGGCTGTGACGGCGCTCGCGCTCGGCGGCTGCGCCGAGGAGCCCGCGCCGGCGCCGCCATTCAAGGCCGTACCGGCCGAGCGCATCCTGAGGCCGGGCTACACCGGGCCGGGCGACGGCCTCGTCGCCGTGGACGTGCGCCGCGAGCGCACCCGCAACGTCATCGTCAAATTCCGAGACGCGCCCGTCTACATCGACGGCGAGCCCGTCACCGACCTGATGGACGGCGAGCACGTCACGTTTTACCTCAAGCCGGGCGTGCACCGCATCGGCGTGACGACGCAGTTCGATCCCGTGGTCGAACTGCGTTTCCTCGTGGATCCGCGCTATACGAATCGCGCGAGCGTCACGTTCGACAAGGATCACCGCATCGGCATCCGGCGCGTCGCGCAGTAGTTCACATGCACGGGAACCGCGCGTGGACGCCGCCGGTCAACTGAACACCTCACACCTGGCAACCGGTGCTACTCGAAACGGCGCGGGCGCGGCCCGCCGCCCGGAACACACAACATGCTCATCAACTGCGTCGCGTATCAAGGCGGCAAGAAACTGGCCGACGTCTCCGTCGAGGCCATCAGCGACTATCTGGCAAAGCCGGAGTGCTTCGTCTGGGTCGCGCTCAAGGACCCCGATGCCGGCGAAATGGCGGCGATGAAGGAGGAGTTCGGCCTGCACGCGCTCGCCATCGAAGACGTGATGAACGGCAATCAGCGGCCGAAGATCGAGGAATACGGCGACACGCTCTTTTGCGTGCTCCACACGCTCGAGCTCGACGACGACGGCGAAGTCATCACGGGCCAGGTGAATGTCTTCGCCGGCCCCAATTTCGTGCTCTCCGTGCGCCACCGTGCGCAGCAGGGCTTCAACGATGTCCGCGCGCGCTGCGAGCGCGAACCCGAGCTGCTGCGCGAAGGCTCCGGTTTCGTGCTCTACGCGCTCATGGACAGCGTGGTCGACCGCTACGCGCCCGTGCTCGAAGCGATCTCGGCCGAGATCGAGGAACTGGAGGACCGCATCTTCGACAAGCACGACCTCGCGGGCTCGCGGGCGATCATCGAAGATCTCTATTCGCTCAAGCGCCGCCTCGTGATCCTGGCGCATCACGTCACGCCGCTCGTCGACTCCGTCGGCAAGCTCGTGGGCGGGCGCATCCCGCAGATCTGCGTGGGCATGCAAGCGTATTACCGCGACGTATACGACCACCTCGTGCGCGTGTCCAACACGATCGACGCGCGCCGCGAAATGATCGTCACGGCCATCCAGGTGAATCTCGGCATGATCTCGCTCGCCGAGAACGAGGTCACCAAGCGGCTCGGCTCGTTCGCCGCGCTGTTCGCCGTGCCGACGATGATCGCGGGTATCTACGGCATGAACTTCGAGCACATTCCGGAGCTGCATTTCAGATTTGGCTACCAGATCTGCCTCGCCGTCATGCTCGTGCTCGACCTATTCCTGTTTTTCCTGTTTCGCCGGATCAACTGGCTCTGAGGCGAGGCGGCCGTCGTTGGCGCTTGTCCATGGACTCGCGTTGCTGCGCCGCCGCATCACCGCCATCGATGCCATTGACATCGCGAAGTTGACACCACAAAGCGCCTGCACCCAGAATGGGCCGGCATAAAACGTTTGCGCATAACCAGAAAGCAGGGCCCATCCGGGCCCGACAAACCGGAGCCTTTTGAAAATGAACTCCCGCATTCGCCGCCGCATCCTCCTTGCCACCACCGCGCTTGCCACGACGGCCGTCACCGGCACGTTGCCGCTCGCCGCCCGGGCGCAGGCGGCCCACAAGCCGAAGGTCGCGCTCGTCATGAAGTCCCTCGCCAACGAGTTCTTCCTCACCATGGAGACTGGCGCGAAGGACTACCAGAAGCACAACGCCGCCGACTTCGATCTCATCACCAACGGCATCAAGAACGAGACCGACACGGCCGCGCAGATCCAGATCGTCGAGCAGATGATCGTCTCGAAGGTCGACGCCATCGTGCTCGCGCCAGCCGATTCGAAGGCGCTCGTGCCGGTCGTGAAAAAGGCCGTGGACGCGGGCATCATCGTCGTGAACATCGACAACAAGCTCGATTCCGACGTGCTCAAGTCCAAGGACCTGAACGTGCCGTTCGTCGGGCCCGACAACCGCAAGGGCGCGCGCCTCGTCGGCGACTATCTCGCCAAACGGCTGAAGTCGGGCGACCCGGTGGCCATCGTGGAAGGCGTCTCCACCACGACCAACGCGCAGCAGCGCACCGCGGGCTTCAAGGACGCGATGCAGGCCGTGGGCGCGAAGATCGTCTCGACGCAGTCCGGCGAATGGGAGATCGACAAGGGCAACGCGGTGGCCGCCGCGATGCTCAATGAATATCCGGACATCAAGGCGCTCCTGTGCGGCAACGACAACATGGCGATCGGCGCCGTGTCGGCCGTGCGCGCCGCGGGCAAGCAGGGCAAGGTGTACGTGGTCGGCTACGACAACATCGACGCCATCAAGCCGATGCTCAAGGACGGCCGCGTGCTCGCCACCGCCGACCAGTTCGCGGCGAAGCAGGCCGTGTTCGGCATCGACACGGCCTTGAAGGCGCTCAAGGAGCACAAGAAGCAGTCGGAGCTTTCGGGTATCGTCGAAACGCCCGTGGTGCTCGTCACGAAGTAAGCGTCGCGCCGCGTGGCTTGAGCGCCGGCGATACGCGGCGCCGCGGCGGCTTTTGTGCGTGCAACTCAATAAACGCTCAAGAATCCCGCCGCGCGGCCGTTATGTGTACCGGGATGGCCGCATGGGCGGCCGTCTTTCGCTGTGCGGCGAATCGCTGCCCGACGCGCCGTTCGAGGCCGCTCTACCGGGGCGTGCAGCGGCGGCGCGGACCCGCAGCACCCGGGCGGCGCATGCGCCGGTTCGCCCCGGCGGCGCGG
>DATBXG010000249.1:0-7806 GCA_036514415.1 Paraburkholderia sp. | reverse complement strand
TGCCGCGTGCGTGCTGACGGTGGCGGGTTGCGTGAGCCGCGTGGCCACGCTCGCGCGCAATGAGCGGCTGCGCCCGCGCTCGACGCTGCAAAGCGCCACCGGCATCCAGGCCAGCAAGGTGAGGCAGATTTCGCGTGGCTTTACGGCAAGCGCATTCAATTTGCGCGAGTTCTTTCACGGCCAGTCCGACGCAGTGATGCGATGGGTCAAGTGGGGGTTTATCGCGGGTGCCTTCGTGGTTCCGCTTGCGCTGCTCGTGGTCGTGCTGCAGGTGCTGCAACCGCTGTCCGCAATGCTGCTCGTCGCGGCGTGCATCGTCCAGTACGCTGGACTCGTCGCCGAGCGCTGGTTTTTCTTCGCGCAGGCGCGTCATCCGCAGAACCTGTACTACCAGCGCGCGGCTTGATGCAGCGACGGGCTCATGAGCGCGGTCACACGGAAGCTGAAAAAGAAAAACGGCCCGGCGTGCGGGGGCACACGCCGGGCCAAAGCGGCGCCGTACAGGGGAGCACGGCGCCGTTCGAGGGTCGACAAGCGAACTGAACGTTCGCGAGGACGCGCGCGCGTGGCGCTTACAGGTAGCAGGTTCCGTCGACGTAGGCCTTGCGCCAGCGAACGATCTTTACGCTCTCGAACAGCCCGACGTGCGTGAACGGGTCCTGCGCGATGAAGCGCTCGGCTTCCTCGCGGGTTTCGACGTCGACGATATAGATGCCGCCGCCTGCGCTGCTGCCGTCGTCGTTTAGCTTCGCGCCGCACGCGAGCAGAAGCGTCTTGTTGCGCGCGAGAAAATCCAGATGCGCGTCGCGCTCGCGTGCGCGTACCTCGGCGTGACCGGGCTTGTCGAATGTTTCGATGAGAAAGGGCATGGCGCGCTCCCGTCAGTTCGGCGCGATGGCCGAAGGATGCTGGGCGAGCGGCGTCACGCTGATCTTCATGAACGGGAAGAGCGGCAGCGCCGAAAGCAGCGTGTGCAGCTCATCGTTCGATTCGACGTCGAAGACGCTGTAATTCGCGTACTCGCCGGCCACGCGCCACAGGTGGCGCCATTTGCCTTCTCGTTGCAGCTTCTGCGAAAACGCTTTTTCTTCGGCCTTCAGCGCGTCGGCGAAGGCGGCGTCGGTGCCGTGCGGAATTTGCACCTGCATGTGCACGAGATACAGCATGAATGGTCTCCGGTAAGGACGTGGGTTCGGAAAAGCGCGCGCGTGAGATCCGGTCAGCGCCAGGCGAGAATCGCAACCGAATAGACGATGCCGATCCAGAACATCATGATGACCGTGTAGCCCATGATGTCCTTGAGCTTGAGCTTCGAGAGCGCAAGCGCGGGCAGGATCCAGAACGGCTGCACGAGGTCGTTCCAGGCGTTGCCGAGCATCACGGCCGTCGACGTATGGCCCACGGAGGCGCCGATCGTCTTCGCCGCCTCGATCATGAACGGGCCTTGAATGACCCAGTGGCCGCCGCCCGAAGGCGCGAAGAAGTTGATGACGAACGAGCTGATCAAGCCCCAGAACGGCAGCGTGCCCGGTGTCGCGACCTTCACGAACGCTTCGGAAAACGTATTGACGAGACCCGAAGACGCCATGATTGCCATGATGCCCGCGTAGAACGGGTACTGCAGAATGATGCCGCTGATCGTGCGAATGCCTTCGTTGAGCTTCTCCACATAACGGATCGGCGTGCCGAGCAGCAGAATGCCGAGAAACAGGATGAAGAAGTTGATGAGGTTGAGGTCGATCGAGCCGCCTTGCACGAAGTGCAGCGCGACATAGCCCATGCCGATCAGTCCGATCAGGTAGCTCAGAATGCGGCTGTTGTTCAGGCGGTTGGCGAGCGTGTTGCCTTCGTCGAGATCCACGCCGAGCGCAGCGGCCTTCTGTTGCTTTTCTTCGAGGGCGCGGTCGATCTCCTTGATCGGCTGGCCTGCCTTCGGATGCAGCCAGGCATTCAGGAGCGGCAGCGTGAGGATGGTCACGAGGCTCGTGATGAGCATGGCGGGCGAGAAGATCGTTTCGGAGAGCGGAATGACGCCCATCTGCGCCTCGAGCGGATGCCCCTTCGTGGAGATCAGCACGGGAATGCTCGCCGACAGCCCGAGGCCGTAGAGCGTGAAGCCGCTATAGGCCGATGCGATGATGAGCGGGTAGTGCACGCCTTTCACGCGCAGCGCGAGCTTGCGCGCGACGATGCCGCCCACCACGAGGCCGAAGCCCCAGTTCAGGTAGCTGCCGATGCCGCCCACCAGCGTCGCGACGATCACGGCCATGCGCGGATCGTTGACGCGCGCCACCAGGCGGTTGAGGAAGCGGTCGGTGAGGGGCGCGGTCGCGAGCACGTAGCCCATCGCGAGAATCACCGCCATTTGCGTGGTGAACGCGAGCAGCGCCCAGAAGCCCTTGCCCCAGCTCGTGGTGAGGGCCGTGACGGCTTGCCCTTGCACGATCACGGCGAGCGCCATCGTCAGCAGGGTGAGGCCGATCGCGAAGACGAACGGATCGGGCAAATACCGGCGCATCAGCTCGGTAAAGAACGCGGTGACTTTCTGCATGGAAGTGTCTCTATTGGAATCGTAGTAGTTGTCGGGTCTCTTCGGATCTCGCTGCGCGCGCGTGGCGGGCACTGGCGAGCGCTTATGAGTCGTCGTGGCTTCGGGTCTTGCGATGGCGGGCGAGCTGCATGAGCTGGCGGTCGCGCCAGCCCACGCGTGCGTCCCATTGTTCGAGCGGCAGCGCAGCGCGCCTTGCTGCCTCGACCTGCGCGACGAGTTCGGGCGTCCACGGGTCGTGCTGGCCGCGTTCTGCGCCCATGCGCTCGTACGAGGGCCCCATCTTCTGCGCATGCGAGGCGATGCCGCCGCGCGTGTTCAGATCGACGGTCTCGAACGGACCGATCACCGACCAGCGCGGGCCAAGGCCTTCGCGCATCACGGTGTCGATGTCTTCCACCGTCGCGACGCCATCGCGCACGAGGCAATACGCCTCGCGCAGCACGGCGCCTTGCAGGCGGTTGAAAATGAAGCCTTCCACTTCGTGCTTCACACGCACGGGCTTCATGCCCGCTTCGCCGTAGAGCGTGATAGCGCGCGCAGCCGCCACTTCGGACGTGAAAGGCGCGGGCACGATCTCGACCACGGGCACGAGGTAGGGCGGGTTGCCGGGATGGGCGACGAGGCAGCGTGCGTGGCCCGTCAGCGTCTCGTCCACGAACTTCGACGCCGCAAGGAACGACGAGGCGCTCGCGAGGATCGCTGCGGGCGGCGCGGCGCGGTCGAGCTGCGCGAAGATCTCGCGCTTGAGTTCCGCGCGCTCGGGCGCGCATTCCTGCACGAGATCGGCCTGGGCCGCGGCGGCTTCGAGCGTATCGACGATCGCGACGCGCGCGGCGATGTCGCTCGCGCTTTCGTCGAGCAGCGCGTATTGCGTGAGATCGTCGAGGCGCAACGCAATCTCTCCGGGCGCGGCGGCGCGGCGCGCAGCGTCGGGATCGTAGAGACGCACGCGCCAGCCGGCCCGCGCGAAGCAGATGGCGAACGCCACGCCAATGCTGCCCGCACCGACGATGCCGGCACGCCGTTGCACGCACGGTTCAGGGCTAGCCATCGTCAAACCCCCGCGACACCGACGGTCATGCCGCCGCACACATAGAGCACCTGGCCCGTGACGAAGCCGCTGCGCGCGTCGAGCAGATACGATGCCGCGTGCGCGACATCGTCGGGCGTGCCCACGCGCTTCACGGGCACGGCGTTGATGATGGCCTCCGTGCGTGGCGCGCCGGGCGGATTGGCGCGGTCGAAGAGCTCGGTGCGGATCGGTCCGGGGCCAATGGCGTTCGCCGTGACGCCGAAGGCGCCGAGTTCGAGCGCCCATACGCGCGTCATGCCGATCAGCGCGGCCTTGGTGGCCGAATAGGCTGTGCGCAGCTCCTTGCCGAGCGCGGCGCGCGACGACATGTTGACGATGCGCCCGAAGCCCGCGGCTTTCATGCCGGGCAGGAGCGCCTGCATGCACTGCTGCGCGCAGCGCACGTTGAGCGCCCACGCGCGTTCGAGTTCTTCGAGCGTCTGGTGTTCGGCATCGTTGGGCACGACCACGCCCACGTTGTTGACGAGGCGCGTGATCGGTCCGCCTTCCAGTGCGCGGGCGAGCGCGGCCGCCGTTGCTCCGGTATCGGAGAGGTCGGCGATGATGCCGTCGCCCACGCGGTCGATCACGACCGCTTCGTAACCGTCGGCCTCGCAGCGCGCGGCGCACGCGGCGCCGATCCCTGCGGCCCCGCCGGTAATCAGGACTCTTTCTTTAGCCATGTTCTTTCAGGAATGCGGATAAAAGAGAGGAATGCGAATGAGTCGATCAGACCGTGGCGACCGGCGTGACGGGCGAGCCCATCGCGCCCGGCAGCCGCAGCGGCGGTGCGGTGAGCATGAAGCGCGAGCGCTCGTGTTCGCGCAGCCACAACGCGAGATCGCGCAGATACCAAAGCTCGCCTAGCGGCAGGCCGAGCTTGAAGAGGCAATGGTGATGCAGCGGCAAAAGCGGATGATCGCCGGGCGTGGCAGGCGCGCGCGCGGGAAAGCGCTCGACGGCATAGTTGTCGGCGGCGAGCGCGGCGATGCCCGAATCGGTGATCCATTGCAGCAGGCGCTCGTCGCGCCCGTCGAGTGCGCTGCAGTGGCTCGACAAAACGGCTTCGTCGGGCTGGCGGTTCATCTCGAGCACCATCTCCGCGAAGCCGGTGCGCAGCACCAGCATGTCGCCGCGCTCGACCTCCACGCGGTCGGCCTCGATCACGCGCATCAGGTCGTCGTAGCCCACGGTGCGCAATTCGCGGCCGAAATGCGCGGTGAAATCGATCAGCACGCCGCGGCCCTGCATGCCCTTCACGGCGAGGTGCTCGATGCCGAGCACGTCCGCATGGCTATGCTCGCCGCCGCACGCGTGGGGTGCGAAATTGTCTTCGGCGCGATATTCCATCGGGCCGATCACGTCCACGTTCGCGCGATAGCCGTTGTAGTAAACGCTCTCGGCCACGCCGTCGCCGTTGGCGTCGAAGCGCGCGCCCACGTGCGCGAGCGAGTCCCACTGCGTGGAATATTGCAGCGAGAGCAACACCTGATCGTCGCTCACCACGTCGGTGGCGCCCGCTTCGTTGCGCGCGAACGGAAAATTCACATAGGGCAGGCCGTCGCGGAAGGTGGGACGCAGCACGGGCGGATGGCGGCGCACGTTCAGCTTGCTCTCGCCCGGAAAGTCGAGCGGCAGCGAAAGCGTGAACGTGAGACCCGCGCGTATCTCCTGCGCGCCCTTGAGCACCTGCTCCGCGCCGATGAGATTGGGGCGGCCCAATTGATCGTCTGGACCGAAGTCGCCCCAGTTCGAGCCTTCCGGCCGGTTCTTCCAACGCATGCGGTCTACCTCCACTTCAGGAATCCACGCGAGCCGGATCAACCGGCCGCGCTCGTGCATCGCCACAGACAGTGTTCGAGAGGCGCCTCAAGCGGCGAGCAGCGAGGGCGGGATTTGCGCGTACACCTCGAGCAGCGCCTTCACGGCGTGCTGCTCGTTCTTCAGAAGACGCGCCTTGGGCGCGCCGATGACGAGCGCAAACGCCTCGCCATGAATCAGGAAGCCGCGCGCGAGACCGGCCACGTCCTCCACGCTTTCGCCCGTCGAGCGATGCCAGCCGTCGGTCACGCCCTGCTCGACATCGCGCTCGAGCGCGCCGCGGTCGATGACCGCGCCACTGGTCGAGCGCAACGGCGGCTCGCAACTGTCGAGCAGCTTGCGGCGCGCGGCCGGGGCCAGCGCGCCGAGCAGCGCCTTGCCCGCCGCGCTCGCGATGGTCATGAAACCGCCCGGCTCGTCGCTGTAGCGAATCTTCTGGCGCGACTCCATCACGTCGAGATAGACCACGCGGTGGCCCGCGAGCGTGGCGAGCGCGGCTGTTTCGCCGGTGGCGTCGCGCAGCGCGGAGAGCAGCGGCTGGAACATCAGCGTGAGCGGGTCCTCGCTGCAGATGTCGCGCGCGACGTGCAGCAGGCGCTGCGTGGGGTAATAGCCCGCCTTGACACCCGGCGCGTACAGATAGCCTTTGGCCACCATCGTCTGCAACAGCGCGTGGCAGCTCGACAGCGGGATTCCGGTTCGACGCGCAATCTCGCTGTAGATCATCGGTTGCCGGACTTCGGCAAAGAGGTTGATCACGTCGAAGACGCGCACTGCAGTTTTCACATCCATGAGAGTATTATCGACAGATCGATAACGTGATGACAATACGATCTCGGGTAAACACCTAAAACGTGGTGATCGGGGCCCGCTCGGGCAGCTTGCCCCGATCGAGGCGCCCGCGTCGCGCAACGAAGAAACGGCCCGTATTCCTGCGCTTTTCCACAAATGTAAAATCCCGCGCTTCGCGGACAATGCCGGCCGTAGCCAGATTTGCGGCTATCTCAGGGGTGCGCCTGGCGGCGCAAGCAAAACATCGAAGTCAAAAGAGAGGTGACCGCCTTGTTTGTCCGGATCTTGTTGCTATGGGTTGCGTCGTTGATGCTGGCGCACGTCGGTTTTCGATATCTCGATGCGGATTCGCCTTTCATGCCCGGCGGCGCGACATTCGATCCGGCTTCCACGACGCAAGCCGCCCGGCAACAGGACGTCGAACTGCAGCTGTCCGCGGACATCGCGAGCGCCCACGGCATTGCGCCGTTGGTGTCGATCAGGCCGCACTTCGTCGATCTCGCCGCCGGGGTGGCGCCTCATCTGCGCGATAGCATTTGGGCGCCCAATGCCGTGACGTCGGCGAACGCCTTGCACCTGCGCGAAGCCTGTTCGTCGGGCGTCGCGCGCCTTAAGAAGGTCGCACGCCGGATCGATGCGCGATTCGATGTGCGATTCGCGGCGCTGTTGCTGGCGCTCTGCGCGCTTCTGCTCGCGCTGCGCGCCTGGTGGCTGCAAACGGTGCGCCACGATCTGCTCGCCATGGCTGCAACCCTGCGCCTCGCGGCGAGCGGCGCCGGCCCAGCGCCTGCGCTCGTGCACCGGCCGCGCAAGCTTCATGGTCTCGCCCGCGCGCTCGGCGATCTGTCGTGCCGCCGCAGCGGCACGGTCGAAGACCGGTCGGCCACCTTCGCCGCTTTCCTGCGGCAGATCGAATCGCGGACGGCGCGATTACGCGCCTATGCCATGAACGTCACGCGCTGGAATTTGCGCGTGGCCCTTGTCGAGGACATCGATCTCTTTCAGGACCTCGCGCGGCAGTTCGTCGACACGGTCGGTCACGGCGGCGCGAATCATGCGCCTGTGAGCGTGGATGCGTATCTGAAGGACCGCTATGTCTACGGCGCGAACGCGGACGACGCGCGTATCGTGCTCCGGCTGGACGCGGGCGAGGCGTTTGAGCTGCCGCGCTCCGCGCTGGTCCGGCTCGTCGACAATCTCGTGGGCAACGCCCACGCGCACGGCGCGCCGCCGGTGGAGATCAGCACGACGCGCGGAGCGCGCACGTGGACCTTGAGCGTGCGGGATCACGGCGACGGCGTCGGTGCGAGTCTGCCCGAGGGTGGCGCGTTGGCGCCGCCGTTGCTCGCCTCGCGCGCTGCGAGCCTCGGACTCGGCTCGCATTGGGGCATGGGCCTGTCGATCGTCCGGCGGCTCGCGCGCCTGTGCAACGCCAAACTCAAGATTGGCGATCATCCGGACGGCGGCCTCTGGGTGCGCGTGATCGTGCCGATGGACAAGGCGCGGCAAACCTGACGTCGAAGCGCACGAGATCGATGCGTTCGGCGCCAGCAGCAACCCAGCCACGGGG
>DATBXG010000248.1:0-11655 GCA_036514415.1 Paraburkholderia sp. | reverse complement strand
CGGCTCCAGCGCCGAGATTTCGAGGTGCTCCGGCGCGATTTCGTTGGCGATGGCGCAGGCCTCGGCCATGTCGCGCACCTTCACGAGCGCGCCGCGGTTCGTGAGCGACGTGGCGATGACTTCGGCGCGCGGCATGGCGGGCAGCAGTTCGGCGATGGCGTCTTCCACGCGCTTGATGAAGCCCGGGTCCGGGCACAGCAAGATGGACTGCGCGAGCTCGTCGTGCTCGGCCTGCGAGAACAGGTCCATGGCCACCCAGCGCGGATCGGTCGTGCCGTCGCAAATCACGAGGATTTCCGAGGGGCCCGCGATCATGTCGATGCCGACCGTGCCGAACACGCGGCGTTTGGCCGAAGCGACATAGGCGTTGCCCGGTCCGCAAATCTTGTCGACGGCCGGGATCGTATTCGTGCCGTACGCGAGCGCTGCCACGGCCTGCGCGCCGCCGATCGTGAACACGCGATCGACGCCGCCGAGCAGCGCCGCCGCCAGCACGAGCGGGTTCTTCACGCCATCGGGCGTGGGCACGACCATGATGATTTCGCGCACGCCAGCGACCCGCGCGGGAATGGCGTTCATCAGCACGGACGACGGGTACGCGGCCTTGCCGCCGGGCACATAAAGGCCCACTCGGTCGAGCGGCGTGACCTTCTGGCCGAGCACGGTGCCATCGGATTCGGTGTATTGCCAGCTATGGGAGCCGCACTCGATACGCTGCTTCTCGTGGTAGCCGCGCACGCGCGCCGCCGCCGCTTCGAGCGCCGCGCGCTGTTTGGGCTCGAGGCTCTCCAGCGCCGCTTCGAGTTCGCTGAACGGCAGTTCGAGCGCCGCGACGCTCGTGGCGGCAAGGCGGTCGAAGCGGTTCGTGTAGTCGAGCACGGCGGCGTCGCCGCGCGCCTTCACGTCGGCGAGAATCTGCGCGACGGAGCGCTCGATGGCCTCATCCTCGCTCGCCTCGAAGGCGAGCACCGCGTGCAGCGCCTTTTTGAAGCCTGAGGCGCTGGAATCGAGTTTGCGCATCGTGATAGCCATGCTGGTATCCATCCGTATCGGTTGTGCGGGCGGTGCCTGGGCCCGCCTGCTTAAGCGGCCTGCTCGCGGCGCGACGCGCGTTCGAACGCGTCGATGATGGGCCGCAGCGCGGCGCGCTTGAGCTTGAGCGCCGCCTGATTCACCACGAGGCGCGACGAGATCTCCATGATCTCCTCCACCTCGACCAGATTGTTCGCGCGCAGCGTACCGCCCGTGCTGACGAGGTCGACGATCGCATCGGCGAGGCCGACGAGCGGCGCGAGTTCCATCGAGCCATACAGCTTGATGAGGTCGACGTGCACGCCCTTGGCCGCGAAGTGCTCGCGCGCGGCTTCCGTGTACTTGGTCGCCACGCGCAGGCGCGCACCCTGGCGCACCGCGCTCGCGTAGTCGAAGCCGCTCTTCACCGCCACCGAAAGACGGCACCGCGCGATGTCGAGATCGATCGGCTGATAGAGGCCGCCACCGCCGTGTTCGAGCAGCACATCCTTGCCCGCCACGCCGAAGTCGGCCGCGCCGTACTCCACATAGGTGGGCACGTCAGTCGCGCGCACGATGATCACGCGCAGGTTCGGGTCGGTGGTCGGCAGGATCAGCTTGCGCGAGGTTTCCGGGTCTTCGGTCACCTGCACGCCCGCGGCGGCGAGGAGCGGCATCGTCTCTTCGAAAATGCGCCCCTTCGAAAGCGCGAGCGTCAGCGGCGCGCTGGCCGCGGCCGCCGGCGTGGGCCTGGAATCGACCGTGCTCATGCCGAACTCCCCTTGATGCGCTTCACGTTCGCGCCGATCTTCGTGAGCTTCGCTTCCATGCGGTCGTAGCCACGGTCGAGGTGATAGATGCGGTCGATGAGCGTTTCGCCATCGGCGCACAGGCCCGCGATCACGAGGCTCGCCGAAGCGCGCAGATCGGTTGCCATGACCTTCGCGCCGGAGAGCTTTTCGACGCCCGCGACGAGCGCGGTCTTGCCGTCGATCGTGATGTGCGCGCCGAGGCGGTTCAGTTCCTGCACGTGCATGAAGCGGTTCTCGAAGATCGTCTCGACGACCTGCGAGGTGCCGTCCGCGATCGTGTTGAGCGCCATGAACTGCGCCTGCATGTCGGTCGGGAACGCCGGGTATTCGGAGGTGCGCACGTTCACGGCGCGCGCGCGCTCGTGCATGCGCACGCGCATCCAGTCGTCGCCCTCTTCGATCGTCACGCCGGCTTCGCGCAGCTTGTCCGTGACGGCGTCGAGAATGTGCGGACGCACGTGGCGCAGCGTGACGTCGCCGCCCGCGGCCGCGACCGCGCACAGGAACGTGCCCGCTTCGATGCGGTCGGGGATGACGGTGTGATGCGCGCCGTGCAGCTTGTCCACGCCTTGAATGACGAGCCGGTCGGTGCCGATGCCTTCGATCTTCGCGCCCATCGCGACGAGCAGGTGCGCGAGGTCGCCCACTTCGGGCTCGCGCGCGGCGTTCTCGATCACGGTCTCGCCCTCCGCGAGCACGGCGGCCATCAGCAGGTTCTCCGTCCCGGTGACGGTGATCATGTCGGTGACGATGCGCGCGCCCTTCAGGCGCTTCGCCCGCGCCTCGATGAAGCCGTGCTCGATGTTGATCTCGGCGCCCATCGCCTGCAGGCCCTTGATGTGCTGGTCCACGGGCCGCGCGCCGATCGCGCAGCCGCCGGGCAGCGACACCTTCGCCTCGCCGAAGCGCGCGACGAGCGGCCCGAGCACGAGAATCGACGCGCGCATGGTCTTCACGAGTTCATACGGCGCGACGAGGTTGTTCACCTTCGAGGCGTCGAGCTGCACGCGCGCGCCGTTCTGCTCGGTGCGCACGCCCATCTGGTTGAGCAGCTTGAGCGTGGTGCGCACGTCCTGGAGGTCGGGCACGTTGTCGAGATGAACGGGTTCCGCGCTCAGAAGGCCTGCGCAGAGAATGGGCAGCGCGGCGTTCTTCGCACCCGAAACAGCCACTTCCCCTGCGAGCTTCTGCCCGCCGACGATGACGAGTTTATCCATGCCTGAGGTTTCCTGATCGGTGCGCCCGGCTTGCGGGGTCGCTTCGTGGGTCGCTTTGTGTTGAGCCGCGCCGCTTGCTGCGGCGCTTTTATCCTGGGTAATTCGCACTGAGATTCCAGATTATGCGTTCTGCCATTCGGCGGGCGTGAGCGTCTTCATGCTGAGCGCGTGGATTTCCTGGCGCATGCGCTCGCCGAGCGCCGCGTAGACGAGCTGATGGCGCTGGATCAAGCGCTTGCCGTCGAATGCTGAGGAAACGATCGTCGCGAAGAAGTGCTGGCCATCGCCTTCGACTTCGAGGTGCTCGCATGCGAGCCCTGCCGAGATGTACTGCTTGACCTGTTCCGGTGTCGGCAACATGAGTATGGCTCCTGCCTGATATTGCGCCTGGTGACGTCACTTAGTGACGCAGCTTGTACCCGCTCGCGAGCAGACGCATGGCGAGCGTGGCCAGCGCCACGAAAAACACGAAAACGATCGACAGGCTCACGAGCGGGTTGATGTCGGACAGGCCGAAGAACCCAAAGCGAAAACCATCGATCATGTAGAAGAACGGGTTGAGCCTCGACACCTCGCGCCACACGGGCGGCAGCGTATGCGTCGAGTAAAACACGCCCGAAAGAAACGTGAGCGGCATGATGAGAAAGTTCTGAAACGCCGCGAGCTGGTCGAACTTCTCCGCCCAGATCCCGGCGATCAGGCCGAGCGTGCCGAGGATCGCCGAGCCGAGCACCGCGAAAGCGATGATGTAGAGCGGCGCGGCGAAGCTCATCGGAATGAACCAGATCGTCACGACGAACACGCCGGCGCCAACGGCGAGGCCGCGCACGATCGAAGCGAGCACGTAAGCCCCAAACATCTCCCAGGCGGCGAGCGGCGGCAATAGAACGAATACGAGATTGCCCGTGATCTTCGACTGGATCAACGACGACGAGCTATTCGCAAACGCGTTCTGCAGCACGCTCATCATCACGAGGCCGGGAATCAGGAAGCTCGTGTACTCCACGCCCGGATAGACCTCGACATGACCGCGCAGCGCGTGCCCGAAGATCGTGAGATAGAGCAGCGCGGTGATGACGGGCGCGAGCACGGTCTGGAACGCGACCTTCCAGAAGCGCAGCACTTCCTTGTAGAAAAGTGTACGGAAACCGCTCATGCGAGACCCTCGACCACTTCAGGACCGTTCATCACCTGCACGAAGACATCCTCCAGATCGGCCTTGCGCACTTCCACTTCTTCGAGCTTGCAGCCGTGCGCGCGGCACATCGCGAGCATGCGCTCCACGTCGTCGTAGCTCGCGAGGCGCAAGAGGTGCGCTCGCGCGTCGCCATTCGACGCCTCGACTTCGAGCGCGCGCAGCTCGGTGGGCAGCACGCCTTCCGAGAAGCGCAGAAAGAGCTGTGTGCCCGCGAAGCGCTGCAGCAGCGTGCTCGTGCGCTCGAGCGCGACCATCTCGCCGCGCCGCAACATGGCGATGCGGTCGCACAATTGCTCGGCTTCTTCGAGATAGTGCGTGGTGAGCACGATGGTGTGCCCTTCGCGATTCAGGCGCGCAATGAACTTCCAGAGCGTCTGGCGCAGTTCCACGTCCACGCCGGCGGTGGGCTCGTCAAGGACGATCACGGGCGGGCGGTGCACCAGCGCCTGCGCAACCAGCACGCGGCGCTTCATGCCGCCCGAGAGTGCGCGCATGTTCACGTCGGCCTTCTCGGTGAGATCGAGATTGGCCATGACCTCGTCGATCCACGCGTCGTTGTTGCGCAGACCGAAGTAGCCGGACTGGATGCGCAGCGTCTCGCGCACGGTGAAGAACGGATCGAACACCAGTTCCTGCGGCACGACGCCCAGGTTGCGGCGCGCGTTGCGGTAGTCGGAGACGACGTCGTGGCCGCGCACGGCGATCGAGCCCGCGTCCGCGCGAGCGAGACCGGCAAGTATGCTGATGAGCGTCGTCTTGCCCGCGCCGTTCGGGCCGAGCAGCCCGAAGAACTCGCCGTCTTCGACCGTGAAGCTGACGCCCTTGAGCGCCTGAAGCGCCTTGTAGCGCTTCTTGACGTTACGGATTTCTATGGCTGGCATGACAAATACGCCGCCCGTTTGCGCACGGCGCGGCTCAAGAGTGCATCGATGCTGCGGGGAAGACCGGAATTGGGGACGGCTTATGAGGCCCGCTTTGCCGTCTCAGCGCACGCTTTTTACACCGCTTCATACCTGTCGAGCGATGCTTTTTGCGCCGAGGCAGCGCCCAAAAAACGGTTGATTATAGGCCAAGTCGGAAACCCCGGCCTGGCCTTGGAATGAGGAAGCGTCGGTCTGGTTGCGCGGCGGCTTGCCGCCCGGACGACTTGGGTCCGGCCAGGCGACTCGCGTCAATGTCGCTCGTGCAGGAGCATATCGACGCCATAGGCGCGCGCGAGGGACGCGAGCGCGGGAGGCAGATTGAGCACAGCGAGGGCGGTGCCGCGTTCGCGCGCAGCGCGCTGCCACGCGATCAGCACGGCGAGCGCCGACGAATCGAACTGCGTGAGCGCCGCGCAGTCCACGGCGGTTGCGCCCGCCGCGATCTGCGCGACCCCGGCCGAAAGCGCAGCCTTCGCGCTCTCGTGGGTCAGATTGGCGCCGGTGGCGAAGCGCTCGCTCACGAGGTCGCCTTACCCGACGCGAGCTGCTGGTTGCGCTGCGAGAGGAACTGGATCAGGCCGTCCACGCCGCCTTGCTGGATCTTTTCCTGGAACTGCTGCTGGTACGCCTGGATCAGCCACGCGCCGAGCACGTTGATGTCATACACGCGCCAGCCTTGCGCCGTCTTGTACAGGCGATAGTCGAGTTCGATCGGCTGGCCGTTGTTCAGCACCGTCGAGCGGACCACGACGTCGGTGTCGTCCGGGTTCGCACGGAACGGCTTGTACTGGATCTGCTGGTCGCGCACCTGGGCGAGCGCGCCCGAGTAGGTGCGGATGAGCAGCGTCTTGAACTGCTCGATGACCTGCTGCTGTTGCTCCGGCGTGGCCGTGCGCCAGTTGCGGCCCATCGCCAGCTGCGTGGTGCGGCGGAAGTCGGTGTACGGCAGGATCTTCTCGTTCACGAGCTGTGTGATCTTGCTGATGTCGCCGCCCTGGATCGTCTTGTCACCCTTGATCTGGTCCATGACCTGCTGCGTGACCGTCTTCACCAACGCGTCGGGATTGCTGGTGTCCACCGTCTGCGCGAACGCGCCGCCGGCAAACGAAAGAAACATCGCAAAAATCGGGTACAGAAAGAATTTTTTCATATCGAGTCCTGCTGGTTTGGGGACATGCACCCCGTTGGATGCCCACGATATCACGCGAGTTCTATCTCGCCATGTCAAAAACTGACAGCAAAGTGCGACAAGCGTTTCTGCTTGTTACGTCAGACATTTATGTCGGACCGACCGCCCGACGAGGCGCCTTGCCTCGTCGGGTGCGGCGTTCAGTGCAGGCGCAGCATGTTCGGGAAGCCGATGCGGGCCGGCGGAACCATCTGGTCGCCGGGCACCGTGGTCTGCGACGCGCCTTCCGGCGCGGCCGCACCAGCCGGGCCTTCCAGCGTGGCCGGCGCGGTCGCTACGCCGCCGGGGGATGCGGGCGGCATGCTGGCCGCGTTCGGCGCGGCCGCACGCGCGGTGCCCGAGGCCGCCGACGCGGCTGCAGGAGCCGCTGCACCGGGCGCCGCGCCTTCGTCGACATCGTCGTACTTCGGCGGCGGTGCGCCGTCGCCGTAGTCCGGCAGGTTGCTGTCCGTCGTGCGGCCGTCCGAAAGCAGATAGCGGCGGCGCTGCAGATAGGCATTGCGGATGAACGAGTACCGGTCGATCGCCGCGCCTTCGAGCAGCTCGCTCGCGCCCAGCAGGTTCGCGCGCGTGCTCACCACGTTCAGGCCATAGAGGCCCCACGAGAGCCCTGCCGGCTCCACATAGGTGAGCGGATTGATGAAGTAGTTGGGCACGAGGCCCACGCCGTCGCGCACCGTGCTCGGGCCGAAGAGCGGCAGCACGAGGTACGGGCCGGGCGGCACGCCATAGTGACCGAGCGTGAGGCCGAAGTCCTGGTTGTGCTTGGGCAGCTTCGCGAGCGTCGCGACGTCGAAGAGACCGCCGAGACCGAAGACCGTGTTGATCACGATCCGCATGATGTCCGAAACGCCGTCGGCGATCCTCAGCTGCAGGAGGTTGTTCGCGGCGTTGTAGACGTCGCCGATGTTCGCGAAGAAGTTCGTCACGCTATCGCGCACCGGCTGCGGCGTCACCTTCACGTAGCCCTGCGCCACCGGCTTGAGCGCGTACTGGTCAACCTTGTCGTTGAACGTGTACACCGTGCGGTTGAAACCTTCCCATGGGTCTTCCTTCGACGGTGTCTGCACCGTCGAACACCCCCCGAGTGCAAGCGCGGCAACGCCGAGCGTAATGGCGCGCATGCGTATGGTCGTCATTTATTTCTCCTTATTGGGCCGCCGAAGCCGCCGGGGCCGGGGCCGGGGCCGGAGCCTGTGCAGGCGCGGGCGCCGGCATTGCGGCAGGCGCTGCATCCGCGCTCGCGCCGTTGGGCGATTTCGCGGCGCCCGAATCGGCCGCCTTGCTATACAGGAACTGGCCGATCAGGTTTTCGAGCACGATGGCCGACTGCGTCATCGAGATCGTGTCGCCGGCCTTGAGCATTTCCGGATCGCCGCCCGGCTCGAGGCCGATGTACTGCTCGCCGAGCAGGCCGGACGTCAGGATCTTCGCCGACGTGTCCTTCGGGAACTGATACTGCTGGTCGAGGTTGATCGTCACCAGCGCCTGATACGTGTTGGAGTCGAAGCCGATCGACGCCACGCGGCCCACCGTCACGCCCGCGCTCTTCACGGGCGCGCGCGGCTTGAGGCCGCCGATATTGTCGAACTTGAGCTTCACCGGATAGGTGGCCTGGAACGACAGCGAACTCATGTTGCCGGCCTTCAGCGCGAGAAACAGCAGCGCGATAAAACCCAGCACCACGAACAGGCCGACCCAGAAGTCGAGAGCATTCTTTTTCATCGTCATCCCAATGAGAATCCGTTGCGGTGGCGCTCATGCGAGCGCCGCGCGGCCGGGCCACCGCCCGGCGCCGTTAGCTGAACATCAGCGCGGTGAGCAGGAAGTCGAGGCCGAGCACTGCGAGCGACGCGTACACGACCGTCTTCGTGGTCGCGCGCGACACGCCCTCGGGCGTGGGCTTGGCCTCATAGCCCTGATAGAGCGCGGTGAACGTGACGGCGAAGCCGAACACGACGCTCTTGATCACGCCGTTGCCCACGTCTGCCCAGACGTCCACGCCGCCCTGCATTTGCGACCAGAACGCACCGGCGTCCACGCCGATGAGCAGCACGCCCACCACGTAGCCGCCCAGAACGCCGACCGCGCTGAAGATGGCCGCGAGAACCGGCATGGCGACCACGCCCGCCCACATGCGCGGCGCGATTACGATGCGCACGGGGTCCACCGCCATCATCTCCATGGCGGTGAGCTGCTCGCCCGCCTTCATGAGGCCGATCTCGGCCGTCAGCGAGGTGCCCGCGCGTCCCGCGAACAGCAGCGCCGTGACGACGGGCCCGAGTTCGCGCACGAGCGAGAGCGCCACCAGCAACCCAAGCGCCTGCTCGGAGCCGTAGCGGTTGAGCGTGTAGTAGCCCTGCAGGCCGAGCACGAAGCCCACGAACAGGCCCGACACGGCAATGATCAAGAGCGAATAGTTGCCGACGAAGTGGATCTGCTTCGTGACGAGCCGCGGGCGGCGCAGCAGCGGGAAGAATTCGAGCACGAGGCGCACGAAGAAGCGCGTGGCGTGCCCCGCGCGGGCGATCGTGTCGAGCACGGTGCGCCCGATCGAGCTGATGACGCCGGTCATGAGCGGCCTCCGTCGATGCCGAAGTCCGCTTCGAGCGGCAGGTTCGACGGGTAGTGAAAGCGGAACGGGCCGTCCGGCGCGCCGTCGATGAACTGGCGCACGATCGGGTCGGTCGAGGCGCGCAGCTCGGCGGGCGTGCCTTGCGCCTGCACGCGGCCGTTCGACATGAAGTACACGTAGTCGGCGATCGCAAACGACTCGGGCACGTCGTGCGTGACGAGGATCGAGGTCGCGCCGAGCGCGTCGTTGAGCGTGCGGATGAGGTTCGCCGTGATGCCGAGCGAAATGGGGTCGAGGCCAGCGAACGGCTCGTCGTACATCATCAGTTCGGGGTCGAGCGCGATGGCGCGGGCAAGCGCCACGCGGCGCGCCATGCCGCCCGAGATCTCCGAGGGAGCGAGGTCGCGCGCGCCACGCAGGCCAACGGCATTGAGCTTCATGAGCACGAGGTCGCGGATCAGCTCTTCGGGCAGATCGGTGTGCTCGCGCAGGGCGAAGGCGACGTTCTCGAACACCGACATGTCGGTAAAGAGCGCGCCGAACTGGAACAGCATGCCCATCTTGCGGCGCAGGGCATAGAGGCCTTCGCGCGATTGCGCGCCGACGTCCTGGCCGCCGAACAGCACCTGGCCGCGCTGGGCGCGAACGAGGCCGCCGATCAGGCGCAGAACTGTTGTTTTTCCGCCACCGGAACCGCCCATGACTGCCACCACCTGACCGCGCGGAAAGCGCATGTTCAGGCCGGACAGGACGAGCCGGTCGCCGTAGCCGAAGTCGACGTCTTGCAGCTCCAGTAGGGTCTCAGAGGTTGAGGGCACGTGGCAGACAGTCCATTTACACGAAGGCCGGATTATAGGGCCATCGTGGAAAACCTGCCGTGGCGCACCCTGACCCGTTGACGTAAGCCGCATCGCCCGCTGCTGCGGGTTGCGGCCCCCCAAGGCCTGGGTCGCGCGCACGGCGCAGCCCCAAGCCAGGGCGGACCATTATTGCGTAAACGCGTTGCGCAATGCAGCAACTGCAGCAGCCGGGTCGGCCGCCTCGGTCACGGCGCGCACCACCGCCGCGCTGCCCGCGCCCGTTGCGAGCACCTCGGGCAGCACATTGCCGTCGATACCGCCGATCGCCACCATCGGCACGACGCCGTCCAGCAACTTCACGTAGCGGGCGAGACGCGCGAGCCCCTGGGGCGCCGTGGGCATCGTCTTCGTCGTCGTGGCGAACACCGCGCCGCACGCCAGGTAGCTCGGACGGAAATGCAGCGCCGTCAGCATCTCGAAGTAGCCGTGCGTGGAAAGACCAAGACGCACGCCCGCCGCCGCGATCGCGCCGAGGTCGGCTTCGCGCAGGTCTTCCTGGCCGAGGTGCACGCCATAGGCGCCGGCGGCGACCGCCTCCTGCCAGTGGTCGTTGATGAAAAGCTGCGCGTCGTGCTTGCGGCCCGCCGCGACGCTGCGCTCGATTTCGCGCATGAGCGCCGGTGATTTCGGCTGCTTGCTGCGCAACTGCACCGTCTTCACGCCGTAGTCGAGCACGCGCTCGACCCAGTCCGCCGTGGGCAGCACGGGGTACAGGCCGAGCTTCGCGGGGCACGGCGCGAACGCCTGCGCGGGCGCGTCGGGCAGACCCAGCACGCGCGGAAAGCGCTTGATGTCGACGGGCCACGCGTCGGCCTGCTGCTCGTCGCCGTCGCGCCACGCTAGCGCCAGCACGAGCGCGTCGTGCGGGTCGAACCCGCAGTCGAGGAACCCCGCCAGCGCGGGAATCCAGTCCTCCGCCAGCTCGCCTTCGAGGGCATAGCGCTCGCCGCCCAGATGCAGCGTGGCGCGCGCTGCCTTCGGGTGCTCGCCTGCGGCTTCGATCACGCCCGCGCCATCGGTCATCCAGCGCGCGATGCTGGCGAGGTGCGGCGCCGCGTCCGTCACGATGATCAGATCGCCGCCATTGGGCGCATCAGGCGGCGTGAGGCAGATCCGCCACGGCGCATGCGTGGGCTGCCAGTCGCCGAGGCGCGCGCGGATGCGCTCCGCCGTTTCCGTGAGTTCGTCGGCGGGCGGCCAGAACAGTTCGCGGTCCTGCAGTCGCAGCGTTTCGGTCATCGCTTGTCTCCATCCTGGTGCCAGAACGGCATGCCGACCACGGGCGTGCTCGCCACCGCGGCGTCGCGCTCGGTCATCGGCCCGGCGAGATACGCCGCGCGACCCGCCTCGACGCCAAGCGCGAACGCGCGCGCCATCGCCTCGGGGTGCGTGGCCTGCGAAACCGCCGTGTTCAGCAGCACGCCGTCGAAGCCCCACTCCATCACCTGAGCAGCGTGCGAAGGCACGCCGAGTCCTGCATCGACGATGAGCGGCACATCGGGCAGACGCTCGCGCAGCACGCGCAGGCCGTACGGATTGATCACGCCCTTGCCGGTGCCGATCGGCGCGCCCCACGGCATGAGCGCCTCGCAGCCCGCATCGAGCAGACGGCGGCCGATCACGAGGTCCTCGGTGCAGTACGGCAGCACCTTGAAGCCGTCCTTCACGAGCCGCGCTGCCGCTTCGATCAGGCCGACCGGATCGGGCTGCAGCGTGTAGTCATCGCCGATCAGTTCAAGCTTGATCCAGTCTGTTTCGAAGACCTCGCGCGCCATGTGCGCGGTCGTGACCGCCTCCTTGACCGAGTGGCAGCCGGCGGTGTTGGGCAGCACGCGCACGCCGAGCGTGCGGATCAGCGACCAGAATCCTT
>DATBXG010000247.1:0-4687 GCA_036514415.1 Paraburkholderia sp. | reverse complement strand
GGTGGTCGACTACTACGCCGCCGCGCTCGTCGCGGCCGGCGTGTCTTCCGCGCTGTTCGAGCGCGAGCGCAGCGGCGCGGGCCAGTACGTGGGCGTTTCGCTGCTGCGCAGCGCGCTCACCATGCAGTCCGCACGCATGATCTGGGCTGACGACGAACCGAAGGACGTAGGCCGCGACATGCGCTCGGGCGGGATCACCGGCATTCATCCCACGCGCGAAGGCTGGCTTTACATCTCCGCGAACACGCCGCACTTCTGGCAGGCGCTGTGCGAAAAAACCGGCCTCGCTGCACTCGCGCACAACGAGCGTTACGATTCGGTGCGCAAGCGTGCCGAGCATCGCGACGAAATCGTGCCGCAACTGCACGCCGCGTTGCAGGCACGCACCGCGCTCGAGTGGGAGGCGCACTTTGGCGAAGCGGTGCCATGCTCTGCGGCGCGCACGGTCGAAGACATGTTCGACGACCCGCAGGTGCTCGCAGAGGAGATGATCACGCGCTACGACTATCCCGGCGTGGGCGCATATCGCGGCTTTCGCGAGCCGATTCGTTTCGGCGCGACGCCCGCGCCCGACCCGAGCGCAGCGCCCGCATTCGGCGAGCATTCCGATGCCGTGCTGCGCGAAGCGGGCTGGAGCAGCGTCGACATCGAACACTTGAGAAACGAGCGCGCCGTTCTCTAGACAGAACAGGCCGCAACCGCACACTTTGATATCCGCTTATGTCAGTTGGCGTGTGCGGAAAACAAGGAGACAACGCGATGGACCGTTCGCAGCACGTCCATACCCAGGACGCGCCCGACGCGCGCACGCAAGCGCCCACCCTTGCGTGCGATTCGCACATCCATATCTATGATCGCCGCTTCGGGGCCGCGCCCGGCAATGGCGTGCATATCGTTGAGCGTGCAACGGTTGAGGACTATCGCCGCGTGCAGGCGCGCACCGGCACGCAACGCGCCGTGATCGTCACGCCGCGCCCCTACGGCACCGATAACCGCGTGACGCTCGACGCCGTCCGCCAGTTGGGGATCGACAACGCGCGCGGCGTGGCCGTCCTGCGCCCCGACGTGACCGACGCCGAACTCGGCATGCTCGATCGCGGCGGCATACGCGGCATCCGCTTCACGCTCTATACGCCGCATCAAGCCGTGGTGACGTTCGACATGGTCGAGCCGCTTGCACGACGCGTGGCGGAACTCGGCTGGCATGTGCAGTTGCACTGGACCGCCGACCAGATCGTCGAGCACGAATCGTTGCTCGCGCGCCTGCCTTCGACCATCGTGTTCGATCATCTCGCCCGCCTGCCCCTGCCGGTGGGTACGTCGCATCCCGCGTATGGCGTGGTGCGCCGTCTGGCTGCTTCCGGGCGCGTGTGGGTCAAGCTCTCCGGCGCGTACCTCGATTCGCAGGTCGGTCTCGCAGGCGGCTATGCCGATCTCGCCGGCACCGCGCGCGCATGGGCCGCGCTCATGCCGGAGCGCACCGTATGGGGCAGCGACTGGCCCCACGTGACTGAAACGCACAAGCCCGATACCGCCGCGATCTTCGACCTGCTCGCCACCTGGGTCGAGGACGAAGCGGCGCGCAAGCGGATTCTCGTCGACAACCCGGCCGAACTGTACGGCTTCCCCCGATGACCTGACTACCAGCACGACCCACGCAACACCCGATACGAACAGCCGCGCGCGAGGTACGCGCGGCGACCTTGAGCACCAGGAGACGACACGTGAAGTCCACCGCCACCGCCGCACCCCTTCGCAAGACCCGCTTTACCGACGCGACCATCAGCCTGTTCGAGCGCACCATTCCCGACCCGTTCGTGCTCGCCATCCTCATCACGGCGGTCGTGGCTGCGCTCTCCGCCCTGTTCGCCCCACATGCGACGCTCGATACGCTCGTGGTTGGCTGGTACAAGGGCTTCTTCAACATCCTCACGTTTGCGTTTCAGATCACGCTCGTGCTCGTGACGGGACACGCGTTCGCTCACGCCGCGCCGGTACAGCGCGTGTTCAAGGCGCTCGTGAGCGTCGCGCGCACGCCGGTGCAAGCCGCTTCGCTCACCTTCCTGCTCGTGGCCATGGCCTCGTTCTTCAACTGGGGCCTCGGCCTCGTGGTGAGCGCGCTGCTCGCGCGCGAAGTGGCCAAGCGCATGCGCGTGGACTTCGCATGGATCGTCGCAGCGGGCTTTTCGGGCTGGGTGGTGTGGGCGAGCGGCATTTCCAGTTCGATCGCGCTCGCGCAGTCCACGCCGGGCAGCGCGATGAACGTCGTGCAAAAACTCACGGGCGAAGTGCTGCCGTTCAGCGCCACCGTCTTCACGGCGTTCAACCTCGTGCCCGTGGTCGTGATGCTCGTCGCCACGCCCATCGTGCTCGCGTTCCTCAAGCCGCGCGACGAAGACGCAGTCGTGCTCGACATCGAGAAGAACCCCGACCCGGAGCCGCGCAAGCGCCCCGAAGGCAAGCTGAGCTTTGCCAGATGGCTCGAATACTCGTGGCTTGGCAGCGCGTTCATCGGCGTGGTGGGCGTGACGTTCCTCGTGCTCGCGCAGATCGAACACATTGCCGCGTTTTCGGGCGTGAACGCCGTGATCTTCGTGATGTTCATCGCGGGCGTGATCCTGCACGGCTACCCGCTCGCCTACGCGGACGCCGTCAAGAACGCCGCGAAGCAAACGGGTTCGATGATGCTGCAATACCCGCTCTATGGCGGCGTGATGGGCATGATGGACGCCACCGGCCTGCCCAACGTGATCTCTCACTTCTTCATCGCGATCTCGAACACGCATACCTTGCCGTTCTGGAGCTATGTGTGCTCG
The DNA here is from genome assembly GCA_036514415.1 of Paraburkholderia sp. GTDB lineage: Bacteria > Pseudomonadota > Gammaproteobacteria > Burkholderiales > Burkholderiaceae > Paraburkholderia. Next base: position 1,871 of record DATBXG010000247.1, on the reverse strand, counting down.
CTCATCGTCACCTTCTTCATTCCGAGCGGCGGCGGCCACTGGGCCGTGCAAGGCCCGTTCGTCGTGCCCGCGGCCATTGCGCTGCACGCCTCCATGCCCGCCACGACCATGGCGGTGGCGATGGGCGAGCAGGTCTCGAACATGATGCAGCCGTTCTGGGCCGCGCCCGTGGTCGCCATGGCCGGCATTGGCGTGCAGCGCGTGCTGGGCTTCACGGTCATGACCTTCCTGCTCGGCACGGTGGTGTTCGGCGCGGCGCTGCTGCTGCTCGTTTGACACCCTCAATTCCCGCAGGCATGAATCAGGAACTGCTGCATCGCTCTCGCCGGGTCGCTCAACACCGCCCCCGGATGCCAGAGCATGCCCGCTTCCATCTGCGGAATGGCATCTTCCACGGCGCACGCGTCGATGCGCTTGCCCTCGAGCGACCACGGCCTGAACACCATGTCCGAGAGTATCGTCACGCCAAAGCCGTGCGCCACCAGCCCGCGCAACGCCTCCATCGAACTCGTGCGAAACGCGATATTCGGAGCGACGCGCCGCTTCTTCCAGTAGCGCATCGTCGAGGCTTCGCCCTCGTCCACTGTTAGCAGGATGTACGGGTAGCGCGCGATGTCGCGCAGCGTCACCGTGCCCATTTGCGCGAGCGGATGCGTTGGCGCGGCCCACAATTGCCGGCGCGAACGCATCAGCACATGATGGCCGAAGCGTGCGCGGCGCTCGACATTGGAGAGCAACGCCACGCCGAGATCCACCTCCCCCGCGAGCACCGCCTCCTCGATGGCCGGGCGGTCGAGGTCGTGCAGGTCGATCTCGATCTCAGGATAGGTCGCGCGAAAGCGCGCGAACAGTTCCGGCAGGAAGTAGCCGAGCAGCGTGTACGACGCCGCGATGCGCACCGTTCCGCGCAGGCTGTGCGCGCGAAACGGCGCCTTGTGCAGCGCGTCGCGCACCGACTCCAGCACGTGGCGCGCATGATTGAGAAAGTCCTGCCCATCGGGCGTCAATTCCACGCCCTGGGGCAAGCGCACGAAAAGCCGCGTGCCGAGCGCCTCTTCCAGCGCGAGCACCGCGTTGGTGATCGCCGACTGCGAGACATGCTCGGCCGCCGCCGCCATCGAAAACTGCCCGTTCTGCGCCGCCGCCACGAAGTAGCGGAATTGCCGCAAAGTCACGTCCTTGGCCATGTGCTTTTCGAATATCGTGAGTCGATCGTTCCGATTCTACGATACGCAACCTTCGACGTGACTTTCGCGCTCAGCGCGGCGCCATGCGCAACGCGCCATCGAGGCGTATCACCTCGCCGTTCAGATAGCGGTTGCCGACGATATGCTCGACGAGCGCCGCGAATTCCGCGGGCTGGCCAAGACGCTGCGGAAACGGCACGCCCGCACCCAGCGCCAGTTGCACTTCGGCAGGCATGGCAAGCAGCATCGGCGTTTCGAAGATGCCCGGCGCGATGGTCACCACGCGAATCGCATTGCGCGCCAGCTCGCGCGCCGCCGGCAGCGTGAGCGAGACGACCCCGCCCTTGGAAGCCGCATAGGCCGACTGCCCGATCTGGCCATCGTACGCGGCCACGGAGGCCGTGTTGACGATCACGCCGCGCTCGCCGCCCTCGTCGGGCGTGTTCTTCGCCATCGCCATGGCGGCGAGGCGCATCACGTTGAAGGTGCCGATCAGGTTCACGGTCACGACCTTCGCGAACAGATCGAGCGAGTGCGCGCCCTCTTTCCCGACAATGCGCTGCGCCGGTGCAATGCCCGCGCAGTTCACCACGCCGTGGAGCGCACCGAAGCGCTGCGTGACGAGCGCGATGGCCGCCTCGACGCTCGAGGCGTCCGTCACGTCGACCGCCGCCGCCAGTGCGC
>DATBXG010000246.1:0-4706 GCA_036514415.1 Paraburkholderia sp. | reverse complement strand
CGTTGTCGAGCGGCTTGTGCGTGACGTTGTACGACAGGTAGCCCAGGTTGAAGCCCGGCTGCGACGGCATCGCGATGTTCGCCTCGGCCTTCAGCGGCGCGATGTCGGCGGGACGCGGATAGCTCATCACCTGGCATTCGTCGCGCTTGATCTTCTGCACGCGCACGCTGGCGTCCGGCGTGATCGAGAAGATCAGCTTGGAGAGCTTCACGGCGCCCGGCTTCCAGTAGTCGGGATTGCCGTCGAAACGGATGGTCGCGTCCTTCGTGTAGCTCTTGAAGATGAACGGACCCGTGCCGACCGGGTTCTGGTTGAGGTCGGCGGCCTTGCCGGCCTTCAGCAGTTGATCCGTGTACTCAGCCGAAAGGATCGAGGCGAATTCCATCGCCATGTTCTGGATGAACGGCGCGTTCGGCTCGTTCAGCGTGAACTTGACGGTGTACGGATCGACCTTCTCGACCTTCGCGATCAGCTTGTCGAGGCCCATGTCCGTGAAGTACGGGAACGATACCGGGTAGGCCTTGCGGAACGCATTGTTCGGATCGAGCATGCGCTCGAACGAGAACACGACGTCGTCGGCGTTGAACTCGCGCGAGGGCTTGAAGAACGACGTGGTCTGGAACTTCACGCCATGGCGCAGATGGAATGTGTAGGTCTTGCCGTCCGGGGAAACATCCCACGATTCTGCGAGGCCCGGTTCGACCTTGGTGCCGCCGCGCTCGAATTCGACGAGGCGGTTGTAGACGGTGAACGTGTTCGCGGTGAAGTCGGTGCCGGTCGTGTATTGGGCCGGGTCGAAGCCAGCGGGGCTGCCTTCCGAGCAGTAGACGAGCGTCTTGTTCGGAATGCTTTGCGCGGCGTGCGCGAGCGGGGCTCCAGCAATCGATGCCGCTGCGAGCGCTACGAGAGACGTCAATCGTGCGGCACGCAACAGGTTGTTTTCTTTCATGTTTCCTCCAGTTCAATGCCAGCTTGCGCCAGCGTAGCGCGATCTTACTTGAGCACGTGCCGGAGTCACAAGCAAGCCAAAAGTCCCGTCGCTTGTGGAAAACGCCGGGTTGACAGGAACGGCCGATGCCGCATGCTGCGGCGCAGCGTGCCTTCAGCCCTTTTTTCTTGCTGGAACAAGACGATAGCGCGCCGAATTGCCGCGCGCTGCGTGGCGGGCCGGCGCGTCATCCGCGCTGTCGTCCGCAAATCTGGATCGCCGTCAGGCACACGGCTCGAATCGCGCTCTCAATAAAAAACCGCGCGGCCCGGGAGTCCGGGAACCGCGCGGCTTTTTGCCGTCTGGCGACTTCCGTCGCGAGCGAGGGATCAGAACCCCAGCCGCTCGCAGATGGCCTTGGTGGCCGGCGCCGCGTTGAGCGTGTAGAAGTGCAGGCCCGGCACGCCCGCATCGACGAGACGGCGGCACAGGTCCGTCACCACGTCGAGACCGAATGCGCGGATCGACTCGCGGTCGTCGCCAAAGCTCTCGAGGCGCTTCGCCACCCAGCGCGGCACTTCGGCGCCGCACATCTCGGAAAAGCGCATGAGCTGCGAGTAGTTCGTGATCGGCATGATGCCGGGCACGATCGGGATGTCCACGCCCAGCTTCTTCGCGTCTTCGACGAAACGGAAATACGCGTCGGCATTGAAGAAGTACTGCGTGATCGCCGAATTGGCGCCCGCCTTCACCTTCTGCGCGAACGCTTCGAGGTCGTGGCGCGGCGAGCGCGCCTGCGGGTGGTACTCGGGATACGCGGCCACTTCGATGTGGAACGCGTCACCGGTTTCCTCGCGGATGAAGGCGACGAGCTCCGACGCGTAGCGCAGTTCGCCCACCGCGCCCATGCCCGAGGGCAGGTCGCCGCGCAGCGCCACGATATGGCGGATGCCGTGCGAGCGGTACTCACCGAGAATCGCGCGCAGGCTCTCTTTCGACGAGCCGATGCACGAGAGGTGCGGCGCCGCTTCGATGCCGTCCTTCGCGATATCGACGACGGTGTCGAGCGTGCCCTGTTGGGTCGAGCCGCCCGCGCCGAACGTCACCGAGAAGAACTTCGGCTTGAGCGTCGCGAGCTGGGCGCGCGTGGCGCGCAGCTTCTCGACGCCGTCCGGGGTCTTCGGCGGGAAGAATTCGAATGAAAGTTCGATCGGTTTCATGTTGATGAGGCCGGAAAGGCCTTGGCTAGCATCAGCCGAGGCTGCGGTTGCCGAAGATCAGCGCCGAGAGCAGCCAGGACACGATGCTGTACAGGATCGAGCCGAAGAATGCCGACCAGAAGCCCGACACCTCGAAGCCCTTCAGGAGCGATGCCGCGAGCCAGAAGCACAGCGCGTTCACCACGAGGATGAAGAGGCCGAGCGTAAGGATCGTCACGGGCAGCGTGAGCACGATCAGCAGCGGGCGCAGCACGGCGTTGATGAGGCCGAGCACGATCGCCACGATGAGTGCGGTGCCGAAGCTGCGAATGTGGATCGACGGAACGAGCCAGGTGATGATCAGGAGCGCGAGCGCGTTGATCAGCCAGGTCAGCAGCACGGTCATAAGGACTCCTTTTGCGTCTTTGCTTTTATGTCGCCAGGTGCCGGCGGCGGATGCCGCCCGCGATCCTCGCGCACGTTGCGTGCGCAGGGATCGGGGTCAGCATCCGCCTGATCGCTTAATCGCGGCTTAAAACTTCTCGCCGCGTTGTATCGGGCTGTAACCAGCCAGGGACCGGAGCAAGTGCTCTGCATGGGCCCGGAGTCAGTGCTGAAGCACCAACTCCGGCCGGACAGCTAAAGCGCCAACTCCGGATCGCTTTAGTAGCGATAGTGGTTCGGCTTGAACGGACCGTTCTTGTCGACGCCGATGTACGAGGCCTGGTCGTCGGACAGCACGGTCAGGTTCGCGCCGATGCGCGCGAGGTGCAGGCGTGCGACCTTCTCGTCCAGATGCTTCGGCAGCACGTACACCTTGTTCTCGTACTTCTTGCCTTCCACGAACAGTTCGATCTGCGCGAGCGTCTGGTTCGTGAACGAGTTGGACATCACGAACGACGGGTGGCCCGTGGCGCAGCCCAGGTTCACGAGGCGGCCTTCGGCCAGCAGGATCACGCGCTTGCCGTCCGGGAAAATGATGTGGTCGACTTGCGGCTTGATGTTGTCCCACTGGTACTGGCGCGTGGAGGCGACATCGATTTCCGAGTCGAAGTGACCGATGTTGCAGACGATCGCGTTGTGGCGCATCGCCTTCATGTGGTCATGGCCGATCACGTGGTAGTTGCCCGTTGCCGTCACGAAGATGTCGGCCTTGTCGGCGGCGTATTCCATCGTCACGACGCGGTAGCCTTCCATCGCCGCCTGCAGCGCGCAGATCGGATCGATTTCCGTGACCCACACCGTGGCGCCCAGACCGCGCAGCGACTGCGCGCAGCCCTTGCCCACGTCGCCGTAACCGGCCACGACCGCGATCTTGCCCGCGATCATCACGTCGGTTGCGCGCTTGATGCCGTCCACGAGCGACTCGCGGCAGCCGTACAGGTTGTCGAACTTCGACTTCGTGACCGAGTCGTTCACGTTGATGGCCGGGAACGGCAGGCGGCCGTCCTTTTCCATCTGGTACAGGCGGTGCACGCCGGTCGTGGTTTCTTCGGTCACGCCCTTGATCTGCGAGAGGCGCTTCGAGTACCACGTCGGGTCGATGTCGAGGTGCGCGGCGATCGACTTGTAGAGCGCGACTTCCTCTTCGTTGGTCGGCCTGGCGATGACCGAGCGGTCCTTTTCAGCCTTCGAGCCGAGGATCAGCAGCAGCGTTGCGTCGCCGCCGTCGTCGAGGATCATGTTGGCGAACTCGCCGTTCGGCCATTCGAAGATGCGGTGCGAGAACTCCCAGTATTCGTCGAGCGATTCGCCCTTGAACGCGAACACCGGCGTGCCGCCCTGCGCGATCGCGGCGGCGGCGTGGTCCTGGGTCGAGAAGATGTTGCACGAGGCCCAGCGGACATCGGCGCCGAGCGCCTTCAGGGTCTCGATCAGCACGCCCGTCTGGATCGTCATGTGCAGCGAGCCGGCGATGCGCGCGCCCTTGAGCGGCTGCTGCGCCTTGTATTCTTCGCGAATCTGCACGAGACCGGGCATTTCCGTCTCGGCGATGTCGAGCTCCTTGCGGCCCCAGCCGGCGAGCGACATGTCAGCGACGATGAAATCTTTGGCTTGATCTTGCGGAACTGCGGCGTTCATCACGCCCTCCTTTCTAAAAGTGACTAGAAATTAAAGACGTGAGCGCCGTTTCAGTGCGATTGATTCAGTGGATTCAACCGGATTGAAGCACTTTCGAGCCTGGCGGGTCACAGAAAACCCGTCGCAACGCTCCTCGAAAGCGAGCCGAGATTGTAGCAAATCAGGATGGCGTCCGCGCGTGCGCGCGTAGGCGATAAAACGGGCGCGAGCGCGCCCGCCGGACTTCAAACCGGCAGAAACCCGAGCGCCGGCGCGAGCAGCACCATCACCACGCCCGCGATCATCATTGTCAGGCTCGCGACCACGCCCTCTTCGCTGCCGAGCTCGCGGGCCTTCGCCGTGCCCACGCCGTGCGCCGCCGCGCCAAAGAGCGCACCGCGCGCAAGCCGCGTGCGCAGCGGCACGAGCCCGAGCACCAGCTCGCCGAACAGCATGCCGCACACGCCCGTGGCGATCACGAAGAGCGCGGTGAGGTCGCGCGGCGCGTGGATCTTGTC
>DATBXG010000245.1:0-10513 GCA_036514415.1 Paraburkholderia sp. | reverse complement strand
GCTGCCGCGCTCGCTCGCGTTCGAACTGATGGTCGAAGGCAAGCCGATCGCCGCGCCGCGCCTCGCGGAGCTGGGCGTGGTGAACCGGCTCGCGAAGCCGCAGACGGCGCTCGACACGGCGCTCGCCTGGGCCGACGAACTCGCGAAGATTTCGCCGAACTCGGTGGCGCGCATCAAGGGCCTGACGAACGTCGCGGACTCGCAGCCGCTCGAAGCGCAGCTCTGCGCCGAGCGCGACAGCTTCGTCGCCTCGCTCCATCACCGCGACGGGCTCGAAGGCATCACGGCGTTCCTCGAGAAACGCGCTCCCGTCTACAGGTAAATCTCCTTCAACCCGTGTGATCGGCACACCCATGAGCGAATACCAGTTGCCCACGCGCCGCCGCATTTACCTGATGCGGCACGGCGACGTCACGTACTTCGACGAGACGGGGCGCGCGATCGACCCGGACACCGTGCCGCTCAACGAGAACGGCCGCGCCCAGGCAACGGCTGCGGGCGAGGCCTTCGCCTTGCAGGGCGTGCGCTTCGATCGCGTGATCGTGAGCGGCCTGCGCCGCACGATCGAGACCGCGCAGCGCGTGCTCGCGGCAACCGGCCAGGCGATCGAGCTCGAAGTCCAGCCTGCGTGGGAAGAGATTCGCGGCGGGCGTCTCGCCGCGATTGCGCCTGCCGAGGTCGAAGACGCCTTCCTGCGTGTGTTCGACGGCATCGTGGCCGAAGATACGCGCTTTCTGGGCGGCGAGACCATCGGCGAGCTGCTCGATCGCGTGCTGCCCGCGTTGGCCGCGCTACGCGAGGATTCCTCCTGGGACACCGCGCTGCTCGTCCTGCACGGCGGCGTGAACCGCGCGATTCTTTCGCACGCGATCATGGCGGGTGGGCGTGCATTCTTCGGCCATCTCGCGCAGGCCACTGGCTGCATCAATGCGCTCGATGTCGGGAGCGCGCCGCAGGACTGGGTCGTGCGCACGATCAACCACGCGCCGCCCTCGCCGCTGCACCGCGACGTACGCAACACGACGATGGAGATGCTTTACGCGCAATACCTGCGCTATAGACCGCACGGCTGACGCGCGGCGGCCCACAGGAGAATCAGGAAAAGGGAGACGAATATGGCGCAAGCCACCCCGGATGGAGACACGCAAAAAAGCTCGCCGGCGCGCACCGACTACTCGGCGTTCGTTGGCACGCGCCCGGTCGCCGAGCGCCAGCGCTTCGACACCGAGGCGCTGGCCGCATGGCTCACCGCGCACGTGGGGGGCTTTGCAGGCCCGCTCACGGTCGAGCAGTTCGCCGGCGGCCAGTCGAATCCTACGTTCAAGCTCGTCACGCCCGGCCGCACCTACGTCATGCGCGCGAAGCCGGGACCCAAGGCGAAGCTCCTGCCCTCGGCGCACGCGATCGAGCGCGAATATCGCGTGATGGACGCGCTCGCCGCGACCGATGTGCCTGTGGCGAAGATGCTCGCGCTTTGCGACGACGAAGCGGTGATCGGCCGCGCTTTCTACGTGATGGAATTCGTGGAAGGCCGCGTGCTTTGGGATCAGTCGCTGCCCGGCATGACGCGCGAAGAACGCGGCGCGATCTACGATGAAATGAACCGCGTGATCGCGGCGCTCCACAACGTGAAGCCCGAAGCGGTGGGTCTCGCCGATTACGGCAAGCCCGGCAATTATTTCGCACGCCAGATCGATCGCTGGAGCCGCCAGTATCAGGCCTCGGAAACCGGGCGCATCGACGCGATGCATCACCTCATCGAATGGCTGCCGCAACACATGCCGGACGAGTCTCAAGACGGAGGCTCGCGCGTATCGGTCGTGCACGGCGACTATCGGCTCGACAACCTGATCTTTCACCCGAGCGAACCGCGCGTGCTGGCCGTGCTCGACTGGGAACTCTCGACGCTCGGCGACCCGCTCGCCGACTTCTCGTATCACTGCATGGCGTGGCACGTCGATCCCGCGCAGTTTCGCGGCATTGCCGGGCTCGACTGGCAGGCGCTCGGGATTCCCGACGAGGCTCACTATGTCGCGCGCTATTGCGAACGTACCGGTCTGGAGATTCGCGGCGACTGGAACTTCTACCTGGCGTACAACATGTTCCGGATCGCTGCGATCTTGCAAGGCATCATGAAACGCGTGGTGGACGGCACGGCCGCGAGCGCGCAGGCCATCGACGCGGGCCGCCGCGCGAAACCGATGGCCGAACTCGCCTGGCGTTACGCGCAGAAAGTTCGCTGAGACTCATTCGAGCACGACTCACTTTTCATTGTCATTGCATCGCATTGCGAGGTTACCGATGAATTTCGATTACTCCCCGAAGGTGCAGGCGCTGCGCGAGAAGGTGCTCGCGTTCTTCGACGAACATATCTATCCCAACGAGGCCGTCTTCCACGAGGAAGTCGAGCGCAATCGCGCGAATGGCAACCCTTGGGTGCCCACGGAAATCGTCGAGCAGTTGAAGGTGAAGGCGCGCGAAGCGGGCCTTTGGAACCTGTTCCTGCCGGCCTCGGAGCGCGGCGCGGGCCTCACGAACCTCGAATACGCGCCGCTGTGCGAGATCATGGGCCGAGTGCACTGGGCGCCCGAAGTGTTCAACTGCAGCGCCCCCGACACCGGCAACATGGAGACGATCGAGCGCTACGGCACCGAGGCGCACAAGCAGCAATGGCTCGCGCCGCTGCTGGCAGGCCAGATCCGCTCGGCCTTCCTGATGACCGAGCCCGACGTGGCCTCGTCGGATGCCACCAACATCCAGACGCGCATCGAGCGCGACGGCGACGAGTACGTGATCAACGGCACGAAGTGGTGGTCGTCGGGTGCGGGCGACCCGCGCTGTGCGATCTACATCCTGATGGGCAAGACCGATCCCGACGCGCCGCGCCATGCGCAGCAATCGATGATCCTCGTGCCCTCGGACACGGCCGGCATTACCGTGCGCCGCCCGCTCACCGTGTTCGGCTATGACGATGCACCACACGGCCACATGGAAATCACGCTCGAAAACGTGCGCGCGCCCGCGTCGAACATCCTGCTCGGCGAAGGGCGCGGCTTCGAGATCGCCCAAGGGCGCCTCGGGCCTGGCCGCATCCACCACTGCATGCGCCTCATCGGCCTGGCTGAACGCGCGCTCGAATTCATGGCGAAGCGCGCCCTCTCGCGTGTGGCGTTCGGCAAGCCGGTCGCCCAGCAGACCGTCACGCAGGAGCGTATTGCCGAAGCGCGCTGCATGATCGAGCAGGCGCGCCTGCTCACGCTCAAGACCGCGTACATGATGGACACCGTCGGCAACAAGGGCGCGCGCGGCGAGATTGCCATGATCAAGGTGGTGGCGCCGAACATGGCCTGCCAGGTGATCGACTGGGCGATCCAGGTGCACGGCGCGGCGGGCGTGAGCGGCGACTTCCCGCTGGCCTACTCGTACGCCTCGGCACGCACGCTGCGCTTCGCTGACGGCCCCGACGAAGTGCACCGCAACGCCATCGCCAAGCTCGAACTCGCGCGGCATATGGACGCGGGCGCGGCCTCGCGCGTGGAAATGCCGGTCACGCGATCCTGAGTTTGCGTAAGTCCACAAGCGCAGCAGGGGCGCTCGGGCGCCCTCTGCGAGCGGCGCCAATCTATGCTAATTTGCGCCAGATCCGGCGTCGCAGCAGCTTCGCGGCGCCTCTTTAATGGTGCCAAGGAGCCACGATGATCGACGTCTACAGCTGGGCCACGCCGAACGGACACAAAGTCCATATCATGCTCGAGGAAACCGGCCTCGAATACCGGGTGCATCCGGTCGATATCGGTGCGGGCGACCAGTTCAATCCCGAATTCCTCGCCATCAGCCCGAACAACAAGATCCCCGCCATCACCGACTCCGAAGGGCCGCGCCGTGCTGACGGCAAGCCATTCTCGCTGTTCGAGTCGGGCGCGATCCTGATCTATCTCGCCGCGAAAACGGGCCGCTTCATGCCCGAGGACCTCGCGGCGCGCTACGACGTGCTGCAATGGGTGATGTTCCAGATGGGCGGGCTCGGCCCCATGCTCGGCCAGGCGCACCACTTCCGCATCTACGCACCCGAGAAGATCGACTACGCCGTCAACCGCTACACGAACGAGGCGCACCGCCTCTACAACGTGATGGAAGCGCAACTCGAAAAGAACGAGTATCTGGCCGGCAACGAATACACCATCGCGGACATCGCCGCTTTTCCGTGGACGCGCTCCTGGCAGAACCAGGGCATCGACCTCGATTCGCTGCCCAACGTGAAGCGCTGGCACGAAGCGATCGCCGCGCGGCCCGCGGTCAAGCGTGGCGTCGAAGTGCTCGCCAGCGCGCGCAAGCCGCTGATGGATGACAAGGCGAAGGAAATGCTCTTCGGCGCGACGCAATACGCGAAGCACACAACGGCCTGATCGCGCCGATCACGCGAGGCATGGCGAAGCAAAAGCCAAGGGGCGCCCGCCTTGCAGCGGAACGCCCCTTTTCGTTGAGCACGCAACCTTAGAAGTAGTGCCGCGTGATGAACTCGGCCACGCACGCCGGGCGCTCGCTACCCTCTCGCTCGATGCTCACGTCCCACACGGCCTGCACGCCGTTGCCCTCCACGTCGCTCACCTCCTTCACAGCGATACGCGCGCGCACCTGCGCGCCCACAGGCACCGGCTGCGTGAAGCGCACACGGTTCAGGCCATAGTTCACGCCCATGCGCTGGCGCATATGCAGCGTCGCGCCGAGCAGCACGGGAACCAGCGAAAGCGTGAGAAAGCCGTGCGCGATCGGCGCGCCGAACGGCGATTCGCGGCGCGCGCGTTCGGCGTCGATATGAATCCACTGGTGGTCGCCCGTGGCGTCGGCAAAGCCGTGCACGTCCGCCTCGCTCACCTCGCGCCAGCCGCTCACGAGCGGCGCTGCGCCGATCAGCGCGCGCAACGCGTCTGCATCGGCAATCTGCATGATGTCGCTTTCGCTCACGATGCGCTCCCCGGTGATTTTTTCACGTTACGAAGGCCGAACAGCGCCTTCGAGCGCACCGTCACGATCAGTTCGCCGTGCTGGTTGTGCCCTTCCCACAGCGTCTCGACGATGCCGCGATCGGGCTTGCTCGCCGATACGCGCTTGCTCAGGACCGCGTTTGTCATCGTGAGCGTGTCGCCCACGCGCGTGGGCTTGAGCCAGCGAATTTCGTCGACGCCGGGCGAGCCCATCGAAGTCGAATCCTTCAGGAAGTTGCGCACGAGCATGCCCATCATGACCGAGCACGTGTGCCAGCCGCTCGCGACGAGGCCGCCGAACATCGACGCCTCGCCACCCGCCTCGCTCACGTGGAACGGCTGCGGATCGAACTGCTCCGCGAAATGCACGACTTCGTCGCGCTCAAAGGTGTGCGAGCCGATCACATAGCGCTTGCCCACTTCGAGATCTTCGTAACTCAGGCCCATCCAGTACTCTCCGCTTTTATTGCTTGCTGCGGCCACGCGTCATGCTGCCTGCGCGAAACCGGGCAGCGCGGCGAAGCGCTCAAGGTGATGATCGACGTCGCCGAGCGTCGTTTCGATGATCGCGAGGCGCTTGAACAGGTGCGCCGCCGCGACCTCGTTGGTGACGCCCATGCCGCCGTGCAGCTGCACGGCCTGCTGGCCGATGAAACGCGCCGCCTGCCCCACGCGCACCTTCGCCGCCGAGATCGCGCGGCGCCGTTCTTCGGCCGACTCGCTACTGTAGCGCGCCGCGGCGAGGTAAGTCAGCGAGCGGGCCTGCTCAGCGTGGATCAGCATCTCCGCCATGCGGTGCTGCAGCGCCTGGAAGCGCGCGATCGGCACACCGAACTGCTGGCGCGTCTTCGTGTATTCGACGGTCGCGTGGTTGAGCGCATCCATTGCGCCCACCGCTTCCGCGCACAGCAGGAACGTGGCGTAGTCGGCAATCTTCTCCCACGTCGCCGCGCCGGCATGCGCATCGCCAAGCCGGCGCGCGTACGCTTCCTTGAACATGAGCGTAGCTGCCCGCTGGCCGTCGATCGTGCGGTAGTCGCTCACCTCGACACCTTGCGCATCGCGCGCGACGACGAAGAGGGCTACCGCGCCCGCAAGCCGCGCGGGCACGATCCAGTAGTCGGCCTGGCCGCCGTGCTGCACGACCGACTTCACGCCGGTGAGTGCGAAGCCATCGCCGGTTTCCTTCGCCTGCGTTTCCAGCGAGAACAGGTCGTAGCGCGACTGCGGCTCGTGGAATGCTGCGGCGAGCTTGACCTCGCCCGAGGCGACGCGCTCGAGCAGCGCCGCATTTTCCGCCGTGGTTGAGCCCGCGAGCTTGAGCGCCTCGACGCCCACCGCGGTGGCCCAGTACGGCTCGACCACGAGTGCACGGCCCAGCTCCTGCATGACGACGAGCATGTCGAACGGCGCACCGTCGAAGCCGCCCTGGTCCGCCGGCACCGGCAGCGCCGTGAGGCCCAGTTCGACGAACGCGTTCCAGTGCGGGTCCGATACGCCCGCGGGCGTCTTCACGATCGCCTGGCGCGCTTCGAAGCCATAGTTCTTGTCGAGATAGCGACGCAGCGCGTCCGCGAGCTGCTGTTGCTCTTGCGTGAAATTGAAGTCCATTGCGCCGCTCCTCAAATCCCCAGGATCATCTGCGAGATGATGTTCTTCTGGATTTCGTTCGACCCGCCGTAGATCGACGTCTTGCGATAGTTGAAGTAGTACGCCGCGAGCGGAGCCGCGTCGTCGTCACCGCCCGCCGCGTGCGCGTGCTCGCCCTCGAGGAACGCGGGGTCGAACGGCGCCGCGAGCGGGCCGACCGCATCGACCATCAGCTCGGTCAGCGCCTGCTGGATTTCGGTGCCCTTGATCTTGAGCATCGACGCCTCGGGGCCGGGGCCGCGTCCGTTGGAGGCGCTCGCGATCACGCGCTCTGCCGTGACTTCCAGCGCCATCAGTTCGATCTCGACGGCCGCCACACGCGCCGCGAACACCGGGTCTTCGAGCAGCGGCTTGCCGTGTTTCTTCTGCTTGAGCGCGACGCCCTTGAGGAACGCGAGCTCGCGGTTCGACGCGCCCACGCGCGCGATGCCCGTGCGCTCATGGCCAAGCAGATACTTCGCATAGGTCCAGCCGCGGTTCTCTTCGCCGACGAGATTCTCGACGGGCACCTTCACGTCCTCGAAGAATACTTCGTTGACCTCATGGTCTTCGTCGAGCGTGATGATCGGACGCACGGTGATGCCGGGCGTCTTCATGTCGATCAGGATGAACGAAATGCCTTCCTGCTTCTTCGCGGCGGGATCGGTGCGCACGAGACAGAACATCATGTCGGCGTGCTGGCCGAGCGTGGTCCAGGTCTTCTGGCCGTTGACGACGTAGTGATCGACCTCACGAACTGAGCGCGTGCGCAGCGAGGCGAGATCGGAACCCGAGCCCGGCTCGGAGTAACCCTGGCACCACCAGTCTTCGCCGGAAAGGATGCGCGGCAAGTAGCGGCGCTTTTGCGCCTCGTTGCCGTACTTCATCAACACGGGCGCGACCATCGAGACGCCGAACGGCAGCACCATGGGCGCGCCGATGCGGCCGCACTCGGCGTCCCAGATGTGGCGTTGCGTTTCGGTCCAGCCGGGGCCGCCCCATTCTACGGGCCACGCGGGCGCGGACCAGCCCTTCTGGCCAAGCAGCTTGTGCCAGCTGGCGATGTCGTCGCGGGTCAGGCGTTTGTGGTTGAGAACCTTGTCGCGCATCGCTTGAGGCAGATTGGCCTCGAGCCAGGCGCGGATTTCGGCGCGGAACGCGTCGTCGGCGGGGGTGTAATCCAGATCCATGCGCAGTGTCTCCTGGCCGCGGCCGGTGCGGAGCGAACCCCGCGCCGCGGCGAAGACCCGCGTGGCGTTATTGCAGCGGACCCTTCAGCGCGGCCGGAACCGGCAGCGGCATCACATCGATGCCTTCTTCGACGAGAGCTTGCGCATCTTCCGCGGAAGCGACTCCACGGATGTTGCGCGACGGCGCTTCGTTGTAGTGAATGCGCCGCGCCTCCTCGGCGAAACGGTCGCCTACGTTCTCCGTCTTCTCGAGGACCTCGCGAATGGCACGCATCGCACGCGCCTGCCATTGCGCCGCCTGCTCCTGCGGCGACGCTTTGGACGTCTCGCTCGCGCCGGACAGGTTCAACCGGGGCGCGGACGGCAAACGGCTCACACCCGTGGCGCCGCACATCGGACATTCAACCAGCTTGCGCGACAGCTGCGACTCGAAGTCGTCAACCGATGCGAACCAGCCTTCAAACCGATGGCCGTCTGGACACTGTAAATCGAGGACCTTCATGGGGAATCGAGGCTTGCAATGAGTTTAGCGCAAATCGTAAATTTGTGAACGATCGTTCGAAAAAATTCCTGCGACCAGCCACCGGGATTTTCCCGGGGGTTCGATTGTAGCGCCGCTGGCGCGGGCGCGCTGAAGGGGCTTCGACACGGATTTGCGCCCATTGCGCGTAGAAGCGGCAACGGCGGCCACAAGGGCCGCCGTTGTCCGGGATTTCGCCACGCCGGGAGCGTGTCAGCCCTGCTCCGCCTTCGCGAGCGGCCACGCGCCCGAAAGCGCCTTTTCGAGCCAGAACGTGCCGATGATCGTCTTCACGTCGGTGATCTTGCCCGTGCGCACCCATTCGAGCAGTTCCGGGACCGTCGCCTTGAAGGTCTCGAGAAACTCGCCGTCGTCGAGCTGTGCCGCGCCTGCGGTCAGCCCGCGCGCGAGATAGATGTCGATGAATTCGGTCGAGTACGAGATCACAGGGTGGATCTGCGCGAGATAGACGTACTCGCGCGCCGTATAGCCCGTCTCTTCCTTCAGTTCCCGGATGGCGCAGGCGAGCGCGCCCTCTTGCGGATCGAGCTTGCCAGCCGGGAATTCGGTCATCACGCGGGCGAGCGGATAGCGGTACTGGCGCTCCATCAGCACGTGGCCGTCGTCGAAGAGAGGAATCACCATGACCGCGCCGGGATGCTGAACGAACTCGCGCGTAGCGTGCTTGCCATCCGGCAGGGCGACGGTGTCGCGCTTGAGGGTCAGGAAGTTGCCCGCGTAGAGCGTTGTGCTTTCCACGCACGTCTCGGCGAGCGCCGGGTCGTGTCGATGATGTTCAGCCATATTCAGCCTCGTGGGTGCTCAGAAAAATCGGGAAGTCGCGGGCGCGCCGCTTGAACGTGAAACGGTCGAACGGCGCGGAGCCGGCTGCAAGCCGGACCGCGCGCATCACGTCGGGCGGCGTTTGACGAGATATTGCCAGGCGAAGCCGGGAAACGCGAACACCACAAAAAGACTGAAGGTGATCGCGTAGAACTGCCAGCCCTGGTCAAAACGATTGCCGGCGCGCGCTTCCAGCAGGAAGCCGAATGTACCGACCACAAAATACAGCACGATCATTTCAGCGATGCGAATCCACGCACTCTTCTTCGGTGCGCGAAGCGGCACGACGCCGAACAATCGCTGATTGAGGAACGGCAGGTTGGCGCCCGCGAGCGCCAACAGCACAATGAACCAGCCTGCTGCCGACATTAGAGCGGCAGCGTATGCGTAACGGCCTGCAGGCAGATCGACATCAGCGGGCCCGGAATGATGCCCAGCACGAGCACCGCCACGCCGTTGAGCGTGAGCAGCGCGCGGTTGCATGCGTGGCTCTCGATCGGTGCGTCGTCCTGCGGCGCGTCGAAGTACATCAGCTTGACGATACGCAGGTAGTAAAACGCGCCGAACAGCGACGTGATCACGGCGAGCACGGCAAGCCACGTGAGACCGGCGTTCATGGTCGCTTCGAGCACGGCGAGCTTCGCGTAGAAGCCGACGGTCGGCGGAATGCCGGCGAGCGAGAACATCATGAGCATCATGACGAACGCGAACACCGGGCTGCGCTGGTTCAGGCCCTTGAAGTCGTCGATCGTTTCCGCCTCGAAATCGCGGCGGGCGAGCAGCATGACCACGCCGAAGGCGCCGAGTGTCGTGATCAGGTAGACGATGCTGTAGAACATGGCCGAGCTATATGCGCTGGCCGCGCCCGTCGCCTTGTTGTCGACGATGCCGGCGAGCAGCCCGAGCAGCACGAAGCCCATGTTCGAAATGGCCGAGTACGCGAGCATACGCTTGACGTTGCGCTGCACGATACCCGTGATGTTGCCGACGATCATCGAAAGCGCCGCGAGGATGATGAGCATTTCCTGCCAGTCCACAGCGAGCGGCAGCAAGCCCATCACGAGGAAGCGCACGGCCCAGGCGAATGCCGCGACCTTCGGTCCGCCGCCCGTGAGCAGCGTCATGGCCGTAGGTGCGCCCTGATAGACGTCGGGCACCCACATGTGGAACGGCACCGCGCCCATCTTGAACGCCACGCCCGCGACGATGAACACCACGCCGAACAGCAGGACGATATCGTTGATGTGACCCGAAGCCACAGCCTTGAACACTTCGTTCAGCTCGAGCGAGCCGGTCGCACCGTAGAGCATGGAGATGCCGTACAGCAGGAAGCCCGAAGCGAGCGC
>DATBXG010000244.1:0-5428 GCA_036514415.1 Paraburkholderia sp. | reverse complement strand
CGCAGGCGCGCGCTGATGTCCGCGCTCGCGCGATCGAAGAACGCGTTGCCGCTTGCGTGCGTGAGTGAATCGAAGGCGTCGGCGAGCGGCGTGCCGGCGGCAAGCAGGGTGCCGAGCGCACGGCTCCAGCGGGCGGCACACAACGTGGTGAGCAGCGCGCCGCAAAGCGGCAGCGTCAGCACCGCGCGCCCGAACGCGATGCGCGCGGCTTCCGAGCGGCGCAAGCCGGCTCGCAGGGCGAGTGTCCCTGTCGTGGCGGCGATAGCGGCCGGCAGGCTCCAGCGCGCCGCTCCTGCCGAGAGCATCAGCACGAACTGCGTGGGCGCGGGCAGCGCAGCGCCGAAACCGTCGAAGATCTGCTTGAACGTGGGCACCACCCAGACGAGCAACGCCCCGGTGATGGCGAACGCGAGCAGCAGCACCGCGACGGGGTAGGTGAGCGCCGCGCGGACTTTGGCGCGCTGCGCGGCGGCGCGTTCGCGGTCGTCGGCGAGGCGTGCGAGTACGGCCGCGAGCGCCCCCGAAGCTTCGCCAACGGCAACGAGCTGGCAGTAGAGCGCATTGAAGCGAGCCGGATGCTGCGCGAGCGAGTCCGCAAACCGCAGGCCGCCGGCAATGCCGTGTGCGAGCGCGGCGGCAATGCGCGGCATGCCGTGTGGACCCTGAGACTGCGCGAGCAGGTCGAGCGCATTCGCGAGCGGCAGGCCCGCGCGCAGGAGGCTCGCAAGCTGACGCGTGAAGCGGGTGACGTCCGCATGGCTCGCCTTGGGCGCGGGCGCGCTCGCCCTGCGTTCGATCGCGAGAACGGTGATGCGCTCGCGCTTGAGCGCGACGCGCGCAGCCGCGGCGTCGAGCGCGATCAAGGTGCCTCGCTTCGTCGTACCCGATGCATCGAGACCGCGCCACGCGAAGCGCCACTCGGACGGGCTGCGATGGGTGTGCGCGGCGCTCATGGCGCTTCCGTGGCGGCGAGCGCTTCCTCGAGACTCGTGGTGCCGTCGCGCACGCGTGCGAGCGCTGCATCGCGCAAGGTCGCCACGCCGCTTCTGCGTGCCTCGCGGGCGATTTCGTGCGCACCGCGCCCCGTGACGATCAGGTCGCGAATGGCCTCCGATATCGGCAAGACTTCGTGAATGCCCACGCGCCCGCGATAGCCGATGCCGTGGCAGGCCTCGCAGCCGCGCGCAACATACGGCTGCATCATGTCGCCGCCGCGCGCATCGAATCCCGCGGCGCTCAGCACCGCCGCCGACGCTTCGCCGCGCACGCGGCACTGCGGACATAGCCGCCGCACGAGACGCTGCGCCGTGACGAGCCGAAGCGCGCCCGCCAGGTTATATGGCTCGACGCCGATGTCGATCAACCGCGCACAGGCTGCGCTCGCGTCGTTCGTGTGCACGGTCGAGAGCACGAGATGGCCGGTTTGCGCGGCCTTCACTGCCACGCTGGCGGTTTCCTCGTCGCGGATTTCGCCGATCATGATGACGTCTGGATCCTGGCGCAGCAGCGCGCGCAGCGCCAACGCGAAGGTGAGCCCGGCCTTTTCGCGCACGTTGATCTGGTTGATGCCCGCAAGCTGGATTTCGGCGGGGTCTTCCACCGAACAGAGATTGCGCGCGGTGCCATTGAGCCTCTGCAGGAAGCAGTAGAGCGAGAGCGTCTTGCCGCTGCCGGTCGGGCCTGTGACGAGCACGAGACCATGCGGCACGCCGATCGCATCGGCAACCGTGCGCTGCTGAGCTTCATCGAGCCCGAGTTCGGCAAGAGAGAGCGCCGCAGGAAGCGCTTCGAGCCTGCGCAGCACGAGCTTCTCGCCGTGCAGCGTGGGCAGCGAGTTCACACGATAGTCCTCGGCGGCTTGCGACGACGCGGCGGGCGCGAGACGCAGTCTGCCGTCCTGCGGAATGCGCCGCTCGGCGATGTCCATGCGCGCGAGCACCTTGATGCGCGTGACGAACGCGTCTCGCAAATGTGCGGGCGGCCGCGCCATTTCGTGCAGCACGCCGTCGATGCGCAGACGCACGCGCCAGCCGTGTTCCATCGGCTCGATGTGCAAATCGGAGGCGTTGCGCCGCGCGGCTTCGCGAAGCGTCTCGGAGAGCAGGCGAACGGCCGGGGTGTCGTCGGAAGGCGGCGCCGAAGCTGGCACAGGTACGCGAACCGTTGCGCCGCCGCTCATGGCGCCTTCCGAAGTCATGACGGCGAAGCGTGCCGGCGCGCCGTAAGTACGATAAGGAGTAGAAAGCATCGACATGCCGGCGTGAAGCCGCCTCGAACAGATGACGGCTTCATCATCGCGCGCGCCGCGCTACGCCGCTACCTGGCCGAACGGCTAACGCCCCGGCAGCAGCTTCTTCGCCTTTTGCAGCGTGCCTTCGCGCGGCTTCGCGCCGGGCTTGAACAGCTTGACCGTGCGCACGGCCTGGTCGTCGCTGCGCAGCACTTCGAGCTTGACGTCGCCGATCTGCAGGCAGACGTCGCCCTCGGGTATCTCTTCGAGCACTTCGAGGATCAGCCCGTTGAGCGTCTTCGGACCGTCGGTGGGCAGCTTGATATGGAGCCAGCGATTGAGTTCGCGCAAAGGCATGCTGCCCGGCACGATGCATTCGCCTTCGTCGTTCCAGCCGCCACGCCCGGTGCCGCTGCGCGGCATCGACGTGGTGAACTCGCCGATCAGCTCCTCGATGATGTCTTCGGGTGTCACGAGCCCTTCCATCTCGCCGTATTCGTTCACGACGAGCGCGATGCGGTGGCGGCTTTCCTGGAAGTACTGAAGCTGCTGGAAACCGGGTGTGCCGGTGGGCACGAAATACGGCTCGGTGAGCAGTTCGCGAAGTGTTTCGCGCTCGAAATCCTGGTTGTGCAGGGCGGCCAGCGTCTTGCGCACATGGAGCACGCCGAGCACGCGGTCGATGTCGCCTTGATAGACGATCAGCTTGTTGTGATAGCAGGTCTCGAGCTGATGCAGGATCTCGTCGAGCGGCGCGTCGTAATCGAGCGCTTCGATGCGACGGCGCGGGATCATCACGTCGTCGACGGTGATGTTCTCCAGATCGAACAGGTTCAGCAGGATGCTGCGGTGCTTGGTGGGCATGAAGCTGCCCGACTCGAGCACGATGGTGCGCAGTTCCTCGGTGGAGAGCCGCTGGTCATGCGCCTTGCGCGTATTGATGTGCAGCACGCGCAGGATCGTGTTTGCGAACATGTTGACGAACCAGATGAGCGGTTTCGTCACACGCATGAGCGGCGCGATCAGGAGGCTCGCCGGCAGCGCGATTTTTTCCGGGAAGGTTGCGCCCACAATCTTCGGCGTGATCTCCGCGAACACGATGATGAGGAACGCGACAATGCCCGTTGCGATCGACAGCACAAGATTGTTGCGGCCGAACGTGTGCAGGGCGATCGAGGTCGTGAGAACCGGGATGATCGTGTTGAAGAGATTGTTGCCGATCAGGATCACCGAAAGCAGCAGGTCGGTGCGCGCGAGCAGCTTCTGGGTGGTCTTCGCGCCGAGCGTGCCGTGATTGGCGAGGTATTTGAGCCGATGGCGATTGAGCGCCATCATCGCCGTTTCGGAGATGGAGAAGAAGCTGGAGCAGATGAGCAGGACGAAGACGGCGCAAATCTGCGCCCATAAGGGAAGGTGGTCCACGCGTCGAGAAAAGGAGGGGGGCGGATGGGGAAACTATAACAGAGGGGT
The DNA here is from genome assembly GCA_036514415.1 of Paraburkholderia sp. Taxonomy (GTDB): domain Bacteria; phylum Pseudomonadota; class Gammaproteobacteria; order Burkholderiales; family Burkholderiaceae; genus Paraburkholderia. Next base: position 1,728 of record DATBXG010000244.1, on the reverse strand, counting down.
ATCGCAGTTCCAGCGCAGTTCCGGGACCACTGGCCGAACGGATAAGGCCGTTGATGGTTACGTGTGGCGCGGCCCGCCATGCGGGGCATGCTGGAACGTACAGGCGAAAAAAAACCGCGCAATGCATGCGCGGTTTTTCTTGAATTCTGGTCGGGGTGAGAGGATTCGAACCTCCGGCCTCTACGTCCCGAACGTAGCGCTCTACCAGGCTAAGCTACACCCCGAATTTGCTGCGGTTTCCTACTAGACTTTTCAACCCGCTTCGTCTTTTTCAAGACTGGCGCGTCGTCGAGTAAGAACATAATTCTAGCAGGCTATCTTTGTAAATGGAAGGGGGGAACGCCGAAATTGCAGCGGCGGCGGCCTGTGCCTCGGCGCGCGCGCATTGCAACGTGTGCTCGAGCGCACCCGAGCGCGTGATGGCCGCGAAGATTTCGTCGAAGCGCGTCGTGCCGCCTTGCTCGATCGCCTCGCGCGCGAGCGCGGCTTCCGCCGCGGTGCCGTGCTCGATCAACCAGATGAGCGGCAGCGTGGGCTTGCCTTCGCGCAGATCGTCACCGGCGTTCTTGCCCATCGATTCGGGCGTGCCGGTGTAGTCGAGCCAGTCGTCCATGATCTGGAACGCCGTGCCGATGCGCCGACCGTACTCGGCCGCCGCTTCCTCGGTGCGCGCATCCGCCCCCGAAAGCACCGCGCCGAGTTGCGCAGCGGCTTCGAAAAGCTTGGCGGTCTTGTAGCGGATCACCTGCATGTAGCGTTCGGTGTCCACGTCGGCGTCGTGCATGTTCAGGAGCTGCAGGACTTCGCCTTCGGAGATGATCGTCGTGGCCGCGGAGAGAATTTCCATCACGCGCATCTTGCCAACGCCCACCATCATCTCGAACGAGCGCGAATACAGGTAGTCGCCCACCAGCACGCTCGCGGCGTTGCCGAACAGGGCATTTGCTGTCTGGCGGCCGCGGCGCAGGTCCGATTCGTCGACGACGTCGTCGTGCAGCAGCGTGGCCGTGTGAATGAACTCGACGACCGCCGCGAGCACATGGCGTTGCGTGCCGCGGTCGCCGAGCGCGCCTGCCACGAGCAGCAGGAGCGCCGGACGCAGCCGCTTGCCGCCGGCGCCGATGATGTACTCGGAGATCTGGTTGATCAGCATCACCTCGGACGCCAGGCTCTGCCGGATGACACGATTCACCTGCTCCATGTCGCTGACGATGGGGGCAAGCAGGGTGGCTGCGCTGGGGGATGGGGTGGCGGTGGACGACATGATGGCGAATATGGGTAGTGCCGCGGATTATAAGGCGAATCGGCTGCATGCCGGACGCTCCCCTGCTGTCCGGCTGATGGCGCCCTCTATTTTCGCGTTGCCCGCAAGCGCGCATGGGCGCTGGGGCTATGCTGTAGCGATAGCCGTGACGCCCGGTTGACAGGATTTGCGGCACTTGCGCGACGCACTCGCATTAACTTTGACCTCGCAGCTAACTCTATGTATAATCGAGGGTTTCCAGACGCGCAGTGTGTCGGGAAAGATTACTCAGAGTGAGGTTTTCAATGTACGCGGTCATAAAAACCGGCGGCAAGCAGTACAAGGTTGCCGTTGGCGAAAAACTTAAAGTAGAACAGATACCGGCTGACATTGACGCAGAAATCACGCTCGACCAGGTTCTCGCAGTGGGCGAAGGCGAATCGATTAAGTTCGGTACGCCGCTGGTCAGTGGGGCTTCCGTCAAG
>DATBXG010000243.1:0-4576 GCA_036514415.1 Paraburkholderia sp. | reverse complement strand
GGGTGACGGGGCCGGCAGGCCGAAACCCTCCAGATCGACCACGCGCCGCACGCGCTCGGGCCGCACACCCGCATAGAGGCAAACGATGTTCGCGCCCAGGCTGTGCCCGACGAGATCCACCTGGCCCTCGGGCACATAGTGCGCGAGCAGCGCGTCGAGATCGGCAAGGTAATCGGGGAACCAGTAGTTGCTGCCGCGCCCCTGCGCGACCGGCCAGTCGGACAGGCCGAAGCCGCGCAGGTCGGGCGCGAGCACCTGCCAGTCGCCGCCGCGCGCACCCAGCGCGTCGACGACGAACTGAAACGACGCCGCCACGTCCATCCAGCCGTGCAGCATGAAGAGCATGGGCGCGTCCTCGGCGCCCCAGCGGCGCACGTGCAGCCGGATGCCATTGACGTCGACGAATTCGGATCGGGAGGGATTCATCTGCGTTGCCACAAAAAAGAATGATCGTTCGATTATATAAGCGCTCAGCTGCTGCGGTGGATCATTCGTTCGAGTGAGGCTCCGTTGACTTCTTCGTGACGGTCTGTTCTGCCGCGTCCTGGGCCGCTAGTGTGTCCAGTTCGGCTTCGTCGAAGCCTGCCGAGCGGCGCGCCTCGAAGTTGAACGGCCCGCGCATGCGTGGCGCGTGATACTGCTCGGCGAGCGCGAGCCAGGCCGCGTGCGGATCGAGTCCGCGCGCCTCCAGCACGCGCGGCACGAGCGCCATGCGCGCGAGCACGTCTGCGCCCGTACGCTCGCACATCTCCCACAGACCGTTGTGCGCGGGGAAGTCGCCGTAAGCGTGGCCATAGTCGGCGAGTCGCGCGCGCAGCAGCGAGAAGTGATATGCCTCCTCGGCGGCGACCTTGAGCCAGTCGGCGTAGAAGGTGTCGGGCATGGCCGTAAAACGCCAGACGGCGTCGAGCGCGAGATTGATCGCGTTGAATTCGATGTGGGCCAACGCATGCAGCAGCACCACACGGCCCTGCGGCGTGCTCATGCTGCGGCGCTGCAGTTCGCGCGGCTCGACGAGCGGCGGCTGGGCGGGGCGGCCCGGCAGACCGTCCGGCGCCGGGATGACGCGTTGCGGTTCCCACTGGGCCGCCTCAGATTGGCCCTCGGCTTGGGCATGCAGCGCGCGCACCGCGTCAGCCTTGGCGATCGGGTCGGACTCGCGCAGCGCGTCGAGCGCGGCGAGGCGCCAGCAGGCACGCCCGGCACAGAAAGGCGTTTGATCGTCAGTCCTTGCGGTGGCGGCGGAGAAAACGGAATTCATCGGCAAAAAAAACGTGGACCGAAAACGGGGAGCGAAATACCTTGGCGCAAAACGGCCCGAAGCGGAGCGTGCGCGCGACCGTTTACAATACGCGATTCACCTGCCCCGCGCCGCTGCATCCGCTGCACGGCGCCAGCAGACCGGCAGCAGCCCCCGAAATACACAGGAGACTCAACACCGTGGCCATCTACAAGCTAGGCGTTGCCGCGCCGACCATTCACGAAAGCGTGTTCGTCGCGGACAACGCGACCGTCATCGGCAAAGTCGAACTGGCCGAAGACTCGAGCGTCTGGTTCGGCGCCACGCTGCGCGGCGACAACGAGCCGATCACGGTCGGCCCGCGCAGCAACGTGCAGGAAGGCGCGGTGCTGCACACGGACCCGGGCTACCCGCTCACGCTCGAAGCGAATGTGACGGTCGGCCATCAGGCCATGCTGCACGGTTGCACCGTCAAGGAAGGCGCGCTGATCGGCATCCAGGCCGTGGTCTTGAATGGCGCGGTGATCGGCCGCAACTGTCTGGTTGGCGCGGGTGCGGTGGTCACGGAAGGCAAGGTGTTCCCCGACAACTCGCTGATTCTCGGCGCGCCGGCCAAAGTGGTGCGCGAGCTCACCGAGGCCGACATTGCCGGCCTCAAGCGCAACGCTGATGTCTACGCGCAGCGTCGCGAATATTTCAAGGCGCAGCTCGTGCGTATCGGCTGAGAGCCGCAAGCTCTCGCCGTGTGCGGCGCGGGCCGCGCCGCCCCGATTGAAACGAAGGAAAAGATTGTGATCGACCAGTTGCAGAAGTTCATGTTCAGCGCCGCCCCGGTGCGCGGCGAGATCGTCTCGCTGAGCAGCTCGTGGCAGGAAGTGCTCAAGCGCCGCCAGTACCCGACGCCGGTGCGCACCGTGCTCGGCGAGATGATGGCGGCGTGCACACTGCTTTCGGCGAATCTCAAGTTCGACGGCACGCTGATCATGCAGATTTTCGGAGACGGCCCGGTGAAGATGCTGGTCGTGCAGTGCGGCTCGGATCTGACGATGCGCGCCACCGCGCGTCTTGGCGAAGATTTCACGGGCGAAAACGCCCTGCCGCTCGCCGACGAACTCACGTTCGCCGACCTCGTGAATCCGGACGGCCAGGGCCGCTGCGTGATCACGCTCGATCCCGCGAAGAAGCAGCCGGGCCAGCAGCCCTACCAGGGCATCGTGCCGCTGAACGGCGAAGACGGTCCGCTCAAGTCGATCGCCTCCGTGCTCGAGCATTACATGCACCACTCCGAACAGCTCGACACGCGGCTGTGGCTCGCCGCCAACGACGAGCGCGCTGTCGGCATGCTGCTCCAGAAACTGCCCGGCGACGGCGGCATCGTGCCGCACCAGGGCGAGCATGACCTCGATACCTGGGAGCGCGTCTGCACGCTCGGCGGTACGCTCACCCGCGACGAAATGCTCAAGGAGGACGGCGAGACGCTGTTCCGCCGCCTCTTCTGGCAGGAGAACGTGCGCCACTTCGAGCCACTCGCGCCGCGCTTCCAGTGCTCGTGCTCGCGTGAGAAGGTGGGCGCGATGCTCAAGATGCTGGGCCGCGAGGAAGTCGATAGCGTGGTCGAGGAGCGTGGTCACGTCGAAATTCATTGCGACTACTGCAATCAGCGCTATGAGTTCGACCCAGTCGACGTCGCGCAACTTTTCGCGGTAACCGGGCTCTCAGAAAGCGTGAGCCCCGCAGCGGAACGCCGCCACTAAGGGTCATACAGGCGCACCGGGCCACGCCAGGGCAAAACGCCCACGTGGCTCAACGGCAGTCGCGCTGCCGCCCTTTGCGGCAGCGCATACGCCAGCTCCGGGGATCGAGCCGAAACGCGGACCCACTCGTCATCCCGTATTACTTAGGCGTCCGACAGATGGAGAGAAGCATGATCAAGAACAAACGCTTCGCACGTCCGTTGCGCGACCGCGCACCAGGCGTGAGCGTGTTGGTCGCGCTCGCAATGCTCGGCGCCGCCGTTGGGTTGACGAGCGGCTGCACGATGGACCCGCGAGGACCGTCGCCGATCTATAGCCGACTGCCCGCAGACCAGTCAGGCCTCGAGGCGGCTGCGCCGGCGCTCACGCCCGAAGAACGGGCACGCTACGACGCGATCGACCGCCAGGTGCTCGCCGATCAGGATCAGGCAATGGCCGCCGAGGCCGCCGCGCAAGCCTGGTCGCGTGCCTATGCGCCGCCAGTCACGGTCTTTGGGAGCTACTACAGCGGCGGTTGGGGAAGCGGCTGGGGCACGGGCGTCGGCTACGGTTATCCCGGCTGGGGTTGGGGCTGGTGAACATGCCGCAACGCCCTGCCGAGCGAACCAACGAAAAAGGCGCGGCTCGATGCCGCGCCTTTTGCTTTCCGGTCTGCCGCCGGCACACCGCGCCGGCAGACCGTTCAGCCTGCCTTCTTCGCTTCCTTCGCGTGCCCGTGCTTCTTCTCCGGCACGCGTGAAACAGGGTTCGGCACCACCCTCACCGGCGCCGCCGACATCTGACCGCGCGTCGAGGTATTCGACGAGCCGCTCGGCGTTACAGGCGGCGTCTGGTTCGGCGAGACGAACTGCACGAAGACCTCGCTGTCCTTCACCATGCCCATCTCGTAGCGCGCGCGCTCCTCGACGGCTGCCGTGCCGCCCTGCAAATCCTGCACTTCGCCCGCAATGCGTTCGTTGCGCAGTTTCTCGTCGTCGTTCTGCTTTTGCTGCTGCGCGAGTTGCTGCTGCAGTTCGTGGACGCGCAGCCAGCCACCATGGCCCCACCAGAGCGGATACTGAATCAGCACGAGCAGGATGATCAGGACGACAGTGACAAGCCGCATGAAAGGTGCCGGATAAATACACGCCGCCCTGCGCTATACGCAGGGCGGCGGAGAGGGATGATGAAGGGTGACAGCAAGAGCGCTGCCGGCGCAGATTCCGCTTAACGGAGGTTATAGAACGCCGACTTGCCCGGATAGCTGGCGATATCACCGAGATCTTCCTCGATGCGCAGCAGCTGGTTGTACTTCGAGATGCGGTCGCTGCGCGAGAGCGAACCGGTCTTGATCTGACCGGCGTTCAGGCCAACGGCGATGTCCGCGATCGTCGAGTCTTCGGTTTCGCCCGAGCGGTGCGAGATCACGGCCGTGTAGCCAGCTCGCTTGGCCATCTCGATTGCCGCGAAGGTTTCCGTCAGCGTGCCGATCTGGTTGATCTTGATGAGGATCGAGTTGCCGATGCCCTTCTCGATGCCTTCCTTCAGGATGCGCGTGTTGGTGACGAACAGGTCGTCGCCCACGAGCTGGACCTTCTTGCCG
>DATBXG010000242.1:0-9395 GCA_036514415.1 Paraburkholderia sp. | reverse complement strand
AGCTCTTCGTCGTCGGATTGCCCATCTCGTCGAGCACGGTGACCGTGCCGCTCGTGCCGGGTGCATCCACCGCGAGGCTGTAGCCCACGCTATAGGTCGAGCTGTAGCCGCTGCTCGCGCTCCACACGCTGTTGTTGTGCGTCCAGAGCGCCGTGATGACCGCGTCGTTGTTCAACTGCTGGAACGCGTACGCATAGACGCCCGAGGGCGTGCCGTTCACCGGGCCGAGCGTGTTGGTGCCGTCGAGAATGCGCGTCATCGCCGCAACGGCCATCGCCGCGGGTTTGGGGCTGATGTTCTGCGCGCCGTATTGGCCCTGGGCGTCGGCGAGGTCGAAGAACGTGCCGTAGCCCACCAGACCGGGGAAGTCCGCGCCATAGAACACCCAGGTCTGGTCGGCGCCTTCGCCCAGAATGATCACGTGGCTGCGCGCCACCAGTGCGCCCTGTGCGTAGAGGATATTGGCGCTGGGGTAGCTGGGCCCGTACGACGCGCCATTGTCATAGCTGATGCCGATCTCCGTGCTGAACAGCTTCATGCCCGGCTTGTAGTCGGCCGCCATTTCGCTGCGCAGGGCGCGCATCTGGCCCATCAGCGAGCCGGATGCGCTGGAAGGATCGGTCGCGAGACGTTCCGGCGCATACGAAGGCGAGGTGCCGTTGATGTCGTAGTAGCCGTGCGTCGTCACGCCGTCGATGACCTGCGCGTAGCCGAGCGGCGCGAGCGTCTTGAGCTGGGCGGCGGTGCCGGCCGGCGCCGTATCGGTCGGCCCCATCACGACTGCGTGAGGATCGGTCGAGTGGATGCCCTGAAAGACGGCCTGGTAAAGCTGCACGAATTGCGAATCCGTGCCTTGCCATTGGGCATCCGGCTCCCAGGTGAGCTGGTAATAGTTGGCCGACTGATTGGGGAAATAAGTCGTCCGAATGATATTCGATTCTGTGCCGATCCGGCTCATGTAGTTCTGGTAGTACGAGAGATCGGTGGGCGGCAGCGTTTCGTCCTCGAACGCGTGCGTCGGGCTCGCCCAGGCGGGAATGCCGTCAAGGCGAACGAGCCGCATCACGTTGCCCGTGGTGTAGAACGGGTCGAGGTTGTTGGCGTTCGGGTTGAAGGTATTGGGGCCGTTCGGCTCCATGTTGTAGAGCTCACGATGGTCGTACGTCCACGAGATGCCGAGCGAGGAGAGCACGGAAGTGTTGTCGTCCTCGCCTTGCATGCCGAAGCGATGCAGGTCCTGATGCGCATACGTGACGGCCGGCACGATGCCGGCCAGATTGGGCAGCACGCCGAAGGTCGCGTTGCCGGCGGGCCGGGTGCCCGCGGAGGGAATCTGGCCGCCGGCGGCGGCGAGCGTGGCGGACACGGCGAAGTAGCCCGCGAGCGTGGACGTGCAGCTCAAGGTGGTCGTTACCGCACCCGCCGTTACCGGCAGGCTGCCGCTCGCGGCCACGTTGCCGACCTGGTCGGTGATCGACCAGTTCAGTGTGTCGGCTGCGGGCGCATTGGTGGTGAAGGCGAGGGGAAACGTCGAGCCCGAAGCGAAGATGCGGCCGCTTTGCGTGGTCGGCGTGTCGGCGCTCACGAGATCGCCGCTGGAGCTTGCACTCGATGTCACGGCGGAGCCGCATTGCATCGTGCCATGCGTGAGCGCATTCGCGCTGGCGTCGCTCGTGCTTTGCGAGCTCGTCGTTGCGTTCGCAGCATTCGTGCCGGCCGCGCTTTGCGGCGTGGTCGAGGCATTGGCCGCAGCCGAAGTGGAGCTTCCGGAACCGCCGCCGCCGCATGCCGCCAGGAATAGCGACGACAGCAAGAGATAAAAGAGCTTCATCGATTGAAAAGGGCAAAGCGACGCCCGGCCGGCTACGGCGCGCGACGCGCGCACTGAGGCTGGCCAAGGTCTGAAGAATGAATGTGGCGGGCGCTGCACAGCGGCTCGACAAGCCCTGCGCCCGCTAACGTACGCCGCGCGACTCGCGCAATTGCACGAGCCTGCTATCTGTCCTTTCGCTTTCACACGGGTCAATGTTGCGCCCTTGCTACGGCTGCATCGTCGGGATTTCGGCCTTGCGCTGGATCCCTGAGGGAGGGGAGACGTGCGCGATATTTTCGGACGAAGATTACGAAGTCACTGCTCAAAGTCAGACGCGCGGCGGATATTACCGACAATTCCCCCTGGCATGTGAAAATCACACGTAACAAAATGTCACACGAATTGCCTCGAGTTTCAATTACCGAAACTTAGTCAATTTCCGCCAATAGCAAGGTATTAATTACCTCAAAAGCAGACGGGAATGCTTGCTGCATCGATTGCGCGTTTCACCTTCTATTGCCGGCAATATCGGCAGTTCCGGGGGCGGTCTTGATGGTGCGGACGCGATTTATTCTTCGGCAATATATCCCTTTTAATATCCTTTCTAATTTAATTCGGGTCGGATTTTAATTGGATCTGCGGATAATAGGATTGCCATCCGCTTTACAGAGGGCATGCGCTTCGGCGCGGTGGCGTCGCCCGCGTATCTGACGCGGCACTCGCCGCCGCGCGCGCCGCACGATCTGGAGCAGCACCGCAGCATCCGGCCTGCAATGTTTTGTGTCCTGCACCTGCGCCGATACAGTGGGATACAAAACATCTCACGGCTTGCGGTATAAACCCATCATTCCCTGCACACGGAGCCCGAACATGCACGCCGATGGTTTTGCGGTCCGCCGCCGCGCATCGCTTGCTGCGGCGGCGCGGCAATGAGCGCGCTGCACTGGCCGCGCACGCTGTTCGCGCGCCTCGCCCTGATTCTTTGCGTCGGCCTCGCGCTCGCGCAGGTGCTGTCGTTCACGCTCACGATGGCCGAGCGCGACGACGCCACCGCGACGATGATGACCGCCTACATCGCGCGCGAAGTCGCCATCTCCGTGGCGCTGCTCGATCATCTGCCCGCGGCCGAGCGCGAAGCCTGGCTGCCGCAGCTCGCACGCCGCAGCTACTTCTTCATCCTGGGGCCTGGCACGCCGGGCGAGCCGCCCGACGCGCGCCGCTCGAAGAGCGTGGCGTCGGCGATCGCGAGCGGCCTGGGCGACAAGTACGCGCTCACCGCCAGTTCCGTGCCGGGCAACGGCGAACGTCTGCAGATCCATCTGCGCCTCACCGACGGCTCGCCGCTCACGATCGACTACCGGCCGCCTCCCGCGCTGCCCATGTCGGGCTGGCTGCCGGCCGTGATGGCGGCCCAGCTCGCCGTGCTGGCGGTGTGCTGCTGGTTTGCCGTGCGCATCGCGACGCGGCCCCTGCACGAGCTTGCGCGCGTGGCGGAAGCGCTCGGACCGGACCTGAAGGCGGAGCGTCTGGAAGAAGACGGCCCGTCCGAAGTGGCGCGCGCCGCGCGCGCGTTCAATGCGATGCAGCAGCGCATTTCGGCGCACGTGGCCGAGCGCATGCAGATTCTGGCGGCGATCTCGCACGACCTGCAGACGCCGATCACCCGCATGCGGCTGCGCGTGGATCAGATGGACGATGAAGCGCAAGCAAGCAAGCTCGCGCAGGACCTGCACGAGATGGAGCAACTGGTGAAGGAAGGCGTGGCTTACGCACGCACACTGCATGGCACCGGCGAGGCGCCGCGCCGCGTCGATCTCGACGCGCTGCTCGACAGCCTCGTCTGCGATTACGAGGACGCTGGCTCGCCCGTGACTTTCGAGCGCCGCCTGAACGTGGCGATCGTCACGCGCGTGCAGGCGCTGCGCCGCATCGTCGGCAATCTCGTGGACAACGCGCTGAAGTACGGCAGCACGGCGGCCATCGAGGTGAGTGCGTCGCCGCAGGACAAGACCGTCACGATCTCGGTGCTCGACAGCGGCCCGGGCATTCCCGAAGAAGCGCTCGAAAAGGTGTTCGAGCCGTTCTACCGGCTCGAAACGTCGCGCAATCGTGGCACGGGCGGCACGGGGCTGGGCCTCGCGATCTCGCGCCAGCTCGCTGTGGCGATGGGCGCGCAGCTTACGCTGCGCAACCGGCCCGAAGGGGGGCTGGAAGGGCGGCTCGTGCTGGCTAACGCCGAGGCATGACGGGAGTCAGGCGAGCGGAATGAACACGTTGAACTGCCCTTCTTCAGGGTGCCGCGAGCGATGGCCTTTGCCCACGGTGTCTTCGCACAGCACGACCGTGCCCGGCTCGCAGTGGCGCGTGTCGCCGTCGCTCGTTTCGAACTCGACCCAGCCGGTCATCCAGATCACGAACTGGCGCACCGGCGTGGTATGCCAGTCCGCCTCCTTGAGGCCGGCGGGCACCCAGCCGAAGCGCACCGCCTTTGCCGGCTCCCATGTCGAGAGGTAAATGGGCGGGATGTTGGGAAAGAGTTCCAGCGGCGTGAGCGGGATATCCATGTCCTCGAAATGAGACTCGCCCTGGGCGTCGGCATAGATACGCAGGCATTTCATGGGGACCTCCTGGAACCGTTGTCTCCGTTGTGCGCTTACGCGCATTGTCGTCCCGAATCGGGCGGCGCGGTTCCGGTTTGTAGAAAGCAGCTGACGAATTCAATCGAGCGGAGAAAGAAATGAGCACGACGAAATGGAAGGGTTCCTGTCATTGCGGTGCGGTACAGTTCGAAGTCCGCACGGAGATCGAGCCGGCCGGGCGCTGCAACTGCAGCCTGTGCCGCCGCAAGGGCGCGCTGATGAGCCCGATGTTCGCGGCCGGGGAGCTGACGATCCTCGCGGGCGAAGACGCACTCACGCTTTACCAGTTCAACACCCGCGTGGCGAAGCACTACTTCTGCAAGCACTGCGGTATTTATCCGTTTCATCAGACCCGCAGGGACCCGGCGCGCTGGCGCGTCAATCTCGGCTGCCTGGAGGGCGTGGATGTCTACGCGCTCGAAGCGTCGGTTGCCGACGGCGCGAGCCTTTCCGTCGTGGAGGACGCATGAAACGTCTGTTCGCCATCCTGTTCTTCGCGGCGAGCGGTCTGGCTGCGGAGATTGCGCATCCGGTGTACTGTTCGTGCATTGCCGAAACCCGTTCACGCCTCGCGCGCAAGGAGAAAAACACCAATGACGGAAAAGATGGATCACGTTCTGATCGTCGATGACGATCGCGGCATACGTGAACTGGTCGGTGCCTACCTCGAAAAGAACGGCATGCGCGTCTCGCTGGCAGCGAACGGGCGCGAGATGCGCTCGGTGCTGGAGAGCGGCGCGCCCGACCTGATCGTGCTCGACCTAATGATGCCCGGCGACGATGGCCTCGTGCTGTGCCGCGAGCTGCGCGCAGGCAAGTTCCGCGCCGTGCCCGTGGTGATGCTCACCGCGCGCAATGAAGAGACGGACCGCATCGTGGGCCTCGAAATGGGCGCCGACGACTATCTGCCCAAGCCTTTCGCCGTGCGCGAACTCTTTGCTCGCATCCGCTCGGTGCTGCGCCGCACGCGCATGCTGCCGCCGGGCATGGAAGTGAGCGAATCGGCGCAGCTGCTCGCGTTCGGCGACTGGCGGCTCGATACCACGGCGCGGCATCTGCTGGACGCCGAAGGCACGATCGTGGCGCTGAGCGGCGCGGAATACCGGCTCTTGCGCGTGTTTCTCGATCATCCGCAGCGCGTGCTCACGCGCGACCAGTTGCTGAGCCTCACCCAGGGCCGCCAGGCCGATGCGTTCGACCGCTCGATCGATCTGCTCGTGAGCCGTCTGCGCCAGCGCCTGCGCGACGAGGCGCGCGAACCGCGTTACATCAAGACGCTGCGCAGCGAGGGGTATGTGTTTTCGGCGGCGGTGAGCACGGTCGAGGCGCCGGAGTAGGTTCGGCCCGAGTCAGGCTTGGCCGAAGAAGCAGGACAGCTACGCGCGCAAACCGCCTTCCTTCGTGCACACCGCATGGGAGGCGAAGTGCCAGGTGCGCCACGCGCGCTCGGGGATGCCTTATCGAACTGTCAAGATATGCTCCCCACACCTATCACCTCGGCATTGAAAGTTCGTGGTGTCGCTGGCGTCAAAGGCACGGCTCAGCCGCAAAACTCGCAACCAGTTGACTACGATCTCTCCGGGGACTCGAACCAAACCGCGCCCGGTAGGTGCGCGAAAAATGGGAAGGTGATTCAAATCCGCAAGCGACGCAGATGGAAGTAATCGTCATGTCAGTCTGCAGTAGCAACTCTCGCGCACGATTCAGCCTCAATTGCAGATAAAAATGCGTCGGCGTATCTTTCAGTGCTGAAGAGAACAACCGCTCCAGTTGCCGACGGGTCACGCCGATTTCCTGGGCGAGGTCGGCGGGCGTGAGTGGGTCTTCCATGTGCTGCTCCATCGCGCTGATGACCTGAATCAACTTGCGGTTGTGCACGCCATAACGCGCGGCGATCTCCATGCGCTGACGATCGGATCGCTGCCTGATCCGGCCCACGACAAACTGCTCGGAGATTGCGGACGCCAGCGCTGACCCGTGCTTGCGACCGATCAGATCTAGCATCATGTCGATCGACGCAGTGCCGCCCGCGCAGCTGATGCGACGGTGGGCCGATTTGAAGAGCTCCTCGCTTGCGTTGAGCGACGGATAGCGTTCACGGAACGCCGACAATGCTTCCCAATGCAGTGTCAGACTATCCGTGTCGTTAAAGAGGCCGGCTTCGGCGAGTACGAAGCTCCCCGTGTCGATTCCACCAAGTGTCGAGCCCGCATGGTCGAGGCGCTTCAGCCAGTCGCCAAGCTCACGCGTATAGCATGCGAGCGGATCGTAGCCCGCCACAACGAAGATGGTCTGAGCATGTTTGACGTCACTGAACGCGGCCTCGGCGTTCAGCAATATGCCGTTGCTCGCGGGAACCGGTGCGCCATCGACACCAAGAATATGCCAGCGGTATAGATTCTCGCGAAAGCGGTTCGCGACCCGCAGCGGTTCGAGAGCCGACATAAGGCCGATTGCCGAGAAGCCCGGCAGCAGCAGGAACGAGAAATCTTCGGGCATCGAGCGACGGATTATCTGGTGAGAATGAGCCGGACGTAGGGGAGTCAGACGAGCGTAGCAAGCGGTACGTCTACCGGCGAGACTGCCCCATCAATGTTCACTGTACGGTAGTTGCCGTGCGGCGCAGTTGCCCATGCTGGTTTTCCCTCATGGTCGCGCACAGGCAATATCTCGTCGTAAGCAGTCGCTTTGGCTGAAATACGCGCTTGTACCTTTACACCACGCGACGCAGTCATGGATGTTCGCTGGCCGTGCTCCACGCGGCTCCACTCCAGATTACGCAACACCACAACTGTGTCAGAGGGAACGTCATGAAAATTCTCGTCAAGGCCTTGTCCATCTGCTTCTCCGGCTTTCTCGCAGCGCTCGCGCTACCGTCCTTTGCTCAGGACCCGGAGAGTTGCCGTGCGGTGCGTTTTGCCGACATCGGCTGGACCGACATCACGTCGACCACGGCGCTTGCAGCCACGGTATTTGAAGGACTCGGCTATCAACCGGTCACGACGGTCGCGTCGGTGCCGATCTCGTTTGCGGGATTGAAGAGCAAGCAGATCGACGTATCGCTCGGTTACTGGTGGCCAGTGCAGGAAAAGGCGATCACGCCGTTTGTCGAGGCGAAGACGATCAACGTGCAGCAAACGCCCAACCTGACGGGTGCGAAGGCAACGTTCGCAGTGCCGGGCTACGTCTACGACGGAGGCATCAAGACTTTTGCGGACATCGCGAAGCATCGCGCGGAACTCGACAGCAAGATCTATGGCATCGAGCCGGGCAGCAGCGCGAACACGGCAATCCAGAAGATGATCGCGACGAACCAGTTCGGGCTTGGCGGTTTCAGGCTCGTCGAATCGAGCGAGGCCGGCATGCTGGTGATGGTCGAGCGTGCGATCCGCGACAAGAAGTGGGTCGTGTTCTTCGGCTGGGAACCGCATCCGATGAATATCCAGATCGACATGAAATACCTGTCGGGCAGCGAAGGCGTGTTCGGCCCGAATGACGGCGAAGCGCGCGTCTATACGCTGACGTCACCGGATTTTATGACGCGTTGTCCGAACGCCGGCAAGCTGGTGAGCAACCTGCGCTTTACCACGCAGATCGAAAACACGGTGATGCAATCGGTTATGAACAAGGAGAGGCCTTTCGATGTGGCGAAGGCGTATCTGAAGAAGAACCCGCAAGTGCTCGATCCATGGCTCACTGACGTGAAGACCTATGACGGCAAGGATGGCCTGTCTGCGGTGAAGTCTTATCTTGGTCTGTAAATCGATCTCTGAAACCGCGCCCAACTGGTTTTCGAAACGCGAAGCAAGCCAGACGATACATAGCGATAACGCGAGGAATAGCACACATGAACCATGAGGTGATCGTGACCTGTGCGGTCACAGGCGCTGGCGATACGGTCGGCAAGCATCCGGCGATCCCGGTGACACCGAAGCAGATCGCCGACGCGGCCATCGAAGCCGCAAGGGCGGGCGCGACCGTTGCGCATTGCCATGTGCGCGATCCGAAAACGGGACGCGGCAGCCGCGATCCGAATCTCTATCGCGAAGTGGTCGACCGGATCCGCTCCGCCGAAACCGACGTGATCATCAATCTGACCGCCGGCATGGGCGGCGATCTGGAGATCGGGCCCGGCGAAGATCCGATGTGTTTTGGTGCGGGCACCGATCTCGTTGGCGGCCTGACTCGCCTGGCGCACGTCGAGGAACTGCTGCCCGAGATCTGCACACTCGATTGCGGCACACTCAATTTCGGCGATGGCAACTACATCTACGTATCGACGCCAGCGCAATTGCGGGCAGGTGCCACGCGCATTCAGGAACTTGGCGTCAAGCCGGAACTGGAGATTTTCGACACGGGCCATCTCTGGTTCGCCAGGCAGATGCTGAAAGAGGGCGTGCTCGATGCGCCACCGCTGTTCCAGCTTTGCCTCGGCATTCCCTGGGGTGCGCCCGCCGATACGACGACGATGAAGGCGATGTCCGACAATCTGCCGCCCGGCGCCCAGTGGGCGGGCTTCGGCATTGGCAGGATGCAGATGCCGATGGTCGCTCAGGCGATGTTGCTTGGCGGCCATGTGCGCGTTGGTCTCGAAGACAATATCTGGCTCGACAAAGGTGTGCACGCAACCAACGGCACGCTGACGCAACGTGCGGTCGAGATTATCGAGCGGCTCGGCGGCAGGGCGCTGACGCCTGCCGAAGGGCGCAGGAAGCTTGGATTGCCGGCACGAGGCGAGCGTCCGCTGGAGCGTCGCGCACTCGAATTGTCCATTTAGCCGCGTATTGAAGATGAAGCTTGCTTAGCCAGGGATCGTAAGTCATGACAGTCATTGTCGATATCAAGACATTTGCGGCGATCGGAGCCGGTGTAATCGGTAGCGGCTGGGTAGCACGAGCGCTCGCGAACGGTCTTGACGTGTTCGCTTGGGATCCGGCGCCAGG
>DATBXG010000241.1:0-2816 GCA_036514415.1 Paraburkholderia sp. | reverse complement strand
CCCCCGCCGATAATGGCCGACAGCGCGTGGCGCGCAGGGAGGCAACGCATGCAATCTCCGACAGGATCGGTGGTGGCGCTCAGCTCGGCCGCCTCGACGATGTTTTCGATCGGCATGATCGCGCTGGGCTACTGGGGGCTGCACGAGCCTTCTGCCTGGCGCATCGGCGACCGCGTGGTCGTCGGCATCGCGCTCGCGGGTTTCGCGTGCCTCGGCAGCGTGCCCTGGCTCGCGACTTCGCCCGCGAAGCCCAACGACGAGTCGCGCTTTCTGATGGCGCGCCGCGCATTTCTCTGCGGCGCGACGGCCGTGTGGGTGTCTATCGCTCTCTCGCTGATGCTGTAACCCGCGCATCGAAGGCGAGCAATTCACCCGCCTGTGACTGGCTACACCCATTTGGCTAGTGGTTGCTGTTGTGGGCATGCAACTCAAGCAACCCATCAGGCTTCATATCGATTTCGCCGCACGCGCCCAAGGCCGCATCGCACCGCAATTGCTGCATTTTTGTGAAAGATTAATCCCGTTCCCAGGAATAAACCGTTCTCAGCGGACCGGCTCTTGGGCTCCTAAACTAGCGCCGCGTTTCCTTCCCTTTCAAGCAAACACGGGCTATCTCATGAAGAAAGTTTCCATTGCCGCTGCCGTTTGCGCAGCGTTTGCAGCGTCCGCTGCCCACGCGCAGAGCTCGGTCACCCTCTACGGCCTGGTCGACGCGGGCATCGCCTATACGAACAACGTTGCCACCACTCAGAATGGCCTGCCCGGCCACGGTAGCGGCCGCGTCGCACTCCAAAGCGGCAATATCAGCGGCAGCCGCTTCGGCCTGCGCGGCAGCGAGGACCTGGGCGGCGGTCTGCATGCGATCTTCACGCTCGAAAACGGCTTCAACGTCAACAACGGCGCGCTCGGCCAGGGTGGCCGCATGTTCGGCCGTCAAGCGTTTGTCGGGCTGAGCACCGATCAGTACGGCACCCTCACGATGGGCCGCCAGTATGACTCGATGGTCGACTACGTCTCGCCGCTGTCCGGCACCGCCGGCACGTTCGGCGACTCGGGCTTCGCGCACGTGTACGACAACGACAACCTGCAACATACCGTCCGCTTCAGCAACTCGGTCAAGTTCTCGAGTATCGACTACGCCGGCTTCAAGTTCGGCGGCATGTACGCGTTCAGCAACAGCACCAGCTTCGCCGTCGATCGCGCGTACAGCGCCGGCGCGAGCTACAACAACGGCCCGCTGCGCCTGGCCGCGGCCTACCTCCAGATCAACGGCTCGGCGGCGGCGAGCAGCCCTTCAGGTGCCGTCAATCAGAGCGTTGCGGCTGACCCGAGCGAGTTCAAGTCGACCGCGGGCGGCGGCAACCTGACGGCGGATGTGCAGCGCACGGTCGGTGCAGGCATCGGCTATACGTTCGGCCCGGCGGCCGTCAACTTCGTCTACACGCACAGCCAGTACCAGAACACGAACGCGTTCGGCCTGACCGCGGCGAGCGGTTCGACCCATTTCGACAACTATGAACTGAACGTCAAGTACGCACTGACGCCGGCGCTGACTCTCGGCCTCATGGATACTTTCACGGACGGTCATCTGAACGGTGTGAGCAAGTCGAACTTCACCTCCGATCCGAAGTGGAACCAGGTCAACGCGATTGCGCGCTACTCGCTGTCGAAGCGCACGGAAGTCTACGGTGAAGCGATGTACCAGCACGCGATCGGCGGCAACAACGTCGCAGTGATGTACAACGCCGGCGGTTTCTCGGGGACGAGCAATCAGGTGATGGGCGCGGTCGGCATGCTGACCCGCTTCTAGGCGTCGACTAGAACCCCATCCTGCGGCCGTCGGGGTGGATCGTTCCAGCAGGACTGCGAGGCAGTCGGTGGATATCGCAGTCCGCTACACGCAAGTCATTGGCCCGCCGTCTCGGCGGGCCTTTTTGTCTGCTGGCGAGGCAGGGCGCGAGCTATCCAGCCCTTCAGCTTCGTTCCCGTGCATGCCGGACACGCGAAGGAAGGGGCGACCGGCGTGGGCGACCGGCGTGGGCGACCGGCGAGTTTGGTACGATTCACGCTTTGCCAGCCGACCTTACCTGCCCGCGTGAAGCGTTACGTGCCGTTGATCCGCGATCGAATCGCGATGTCTTTTTCCCGCCTGAAGCCCGCCGCCGCGCGGCTTGGCGCGCTTGCCCGCCCGCTCGGCGCGCGCGCGCTGCACCATCTGCGGCATCCCACGCGGCGCGGCGTGCTCATGGCCGTCGGCGCGCTGCCGGCGCTCATCGTGCTCTACGTGCTCGTGCTGATTCCGTTCACGCCGGGCATCGGCGACATCCGCAAGGCGCGCGTGGACGAGCCGGCCCAGATCCTTTCGGCCGACGGCAAGGTGCTCGCCGAGTTCAAGCCCTCGAACCGCGAGTGGGTGCCGCTCTCGCAAATCTCGCCGCACATGGTCGACGCGCTGATCTCGACCGAGGACCACCGCTTCTACGAGCACCACGGCATCGACTTCAAGCGCACGGCGGGCGCCGCGCTGCACACGTTCTCGGGCGAGCGCCAGGGCGGCTCGACCATCACGCAGCAGCTCGCGCGCAACCTCTATCCCGACGAGATCGGCCGCGCGCCCACGCTCACGCGCAAGATCAAGGAAGCGATCACGGCGTTCAAGATCGAGGCTGTCTACAGCAAGCAGCAGATTCTCGAGACCTATCTGAACACGGTGCCGTTCCTCTACAACGCATACGGCATCGAGATGGCGGCGCGCACCTACTTCGGCGTTTCGGCCGATCAGCTCGACATCCTGCAGGCCGCGACGCTCACGGGCA
>DATBXG010000240.1:0-7867 GCA_036514415.1 Paraburkholderia sp. | reverse complement strand
GCCTCGCTGGAAGGCAAGACCACGCAGTCGGTTCACGTGCAATTGAAAAGCGGCCTCGACGCACACTGCGAGCGCGCGCGCAGCGCCGGCGCGAAAGTCGTGCGCGAGCCGGAGGACCAGTTCTATGGCGACCGCGTGTATGTGGCATGCGACCCCGAAGGTCACGTGTGGAGCTTCGGCGAGACTGTGCGCGAGGTCACGCGCGAAGAAGCGGAAAAGGCGAGCGGGTTGAAGATCGACGGATGGGTGTGAGCGCGCAGGCGCGCGCAAAAGGAAAACGCCCCGACGCGTCATGACCCGTCGGGGCGTTTGCATTCCCGCCGGCGCGCAACGCGCACGAAGGCGCACTGCGTGCCACGGCAAAGCGGCTTAGCGTTGCGCGATCGGCTTCGCTTCGCGCGGCGTTTCGCCGATGAAGAGCTGACGCGGACGGCCGATCTTCTGCTCGGCGTCGCCGATCATTTCGTTCCACTGCGCGATCCAGCCGATGGTACGCGCCATCGCGAAGATGCAGGTGAACATCGAGGTCGGGATGCCCAGCGCGCGCTGCACGATGCCCGAGTAGAAGTCGACGTTCGGGTAGAGCTTGCGCGACACGAAGTATTCGTCTTCCAGCGCGATCTTTTCGAGCTGCATGGCGAGCTTGAACAGCGGGTCGTCGTGCAGGCCGAGTTCGTTCAGCACTTCGTAGCACGTCTCGCGCATGAGCTTCGCACGCGGGTCGTAGTTCTTGTACACGCGGTGGCCGAAGCCCATCAGCTTCACGCCCGAGTTCTTGTCCTTCACCTGCTTGATGAACTCAGGAATCTTGTCCGGCGAGCCGATTTCTTCCAGCATGTTCAGCGCGGCTTCGTTCGCACCACCGTGCGCCGGGCCCCACAGACAGGCGATACCCGCGGCGATACACGCGAACGGGTTCGCGCCCGACGAACCAGCCAGACGCACCGTCGAGGTCGAAGCATTCTGTTCGTGGTCGGCGTGCAGGATGAGGATACGGTCGAGCGCGCGCACGAGCACGTCGTTGACCTTGTACTCTTCGCACGGGTTCGAGAACATCATGCGCATGAAGTTCGCGCTGTACGACAGATTGTTCTGCGGGTACACGAACGGCTGGCCGATCGAGTACTTGTACGCCATGGCGACGAGCGTCGGCAGCTTCGCGATCATGCGGATCGCCGAAACTTCACGGTGCTTCGCGTTGTTGATGTCGAGCGAGTCGTGGTAGAAGGCCGACAGTGCGCCAACAGCCGCGACCAGAATGGCCATCGGGTGCGCGTCGCGGCGGAAGCCGCGGAAGAAGAACTGCATCTGCTCGTGAACCATCGTGTGCTGCGTGACGGTCTTCACGAACTCTTCCTTCTGCGCCGCGTTCGGCAGTTCGCCGCGGTACAGCAGGTAGCAGGTTTCGAGGAAGTCGGCGTTTTGCGCGAGGTTGTCGATCGGGTAGCCGCGATAGAGCAGCTCGCCCTTGTCCCCGTCGATGTAGGTGATCGCCGAGTTGCACGACGCCGTCGACATGAAGCCCGGGTCATACGTGAACTTGCCGGTCTGACCGTACAGTTTGCGGATGTCGATCACATCCGGGCCCATCGAGCCCTTGTAGATCGGCAGTTCGACGCTCGGCGAATTGTCGCTGAACGATAGCGTGGCTTTTACATCAGACGGGGTCATAGCACATCCTCAATCGAAGATAAACACAGGATTCGATAGTTTTGCACGTCCGGCGCGGCGCCCGCCTGGACAACTGCGGACGCCATTGCGCTCAGACGTTCCGAAGCAGCTCCAGCACCCGCTTCACGTCCGGGTCGGCAAGGTCGCCTTCTGGTTCCTTGCGCGCGAGCAGCAAGTCCATCAGGTCGTTATCGCTCAGCTCGAGCAGGCGCGTAAGAGCGCCCACGTCGGCGTCGCTGAGGTCATGCTCATAGCGGCCAAAGAAGCGCTCGAAAATCAGATCGTTTTCGAGCAGGCCGCGCCGCGCGCGCCAGCGAAGGCGCGCGCGGCGAAGGGGGTCAGACTGGTGCGATTCCATTTCAGGACAGCAGCATCAAACCGCGCGGCGGAACATCAGTTCCTTGATCTTGCCGATCGCCTTGGTCGGGTTCAGGCCCTTCGGGCAAACGTCGACGCAGTTCATGATCGTGTGGCAACGGAACAGACGATACGGGTCCTCGAGGTTGTCGAGGCGCTCGCCGGTCGCTTCGTCGCGGCTGTCCGCGATGAAGCGGTAAGCCTGCAGCAGACCTGCCGGGCCGACGAACTTGTCCGGGTTCCACCAGAAGCTCGGGCACGAGGTCGAGCAGCTTGCGCACAGAATACACTCGTACAGACCGTCGAGTTCGTCACGCTGCTCAGGCGACTGCAGACGCTCCTTCTCGGGCGGCGGCGTGTCGTTGATCAGGTACGGCTTGATCGAGTGGTACTGGTTGAAGAACTGCGTGAAATCGCAGATCAGGTCGCGCACGACGGGCAGGCCCGGCAGCGGACGCAGCACGATCTTCGCCGGCAGGTCGTTCAGGTTCGTGAGACACGCCAGACCGTTCTTGCCGTTGATGTTCATGGCGTCCGAACCGCACACGCCTTCACGGCACGAGCGGCGGAACGACAGCGTTTCGTCCACTTCCTTGAGCTTCACCAGCGCGTCGAGCAGCATGCGCTCGTGCGTGAGTTCCAGCTCGTACGTCTGCATGCGCGGCGCTGCGTCCTTGTCCGGATCGTAGCGGTAGACTTCAAAAATACGTTTGGCCATTTCCGATTCCTTTTGACTGGCTTGTGCCTTAGAACGTACGCGCCTTCGGCGGCACGGACTCGACGGTCAGCGGTTGCATGTGGACCGGCTTGTAATCGAGTCGGTCACCTTCGCTGAACCACAGCGTATGGCGCAGCCAGTTTTCGTCGTCGCGGTGTTCGTAGTCGCTCTGTGCGTGCGCACCACGGCTTTCCTTGCGGGCTTCAGCCGAAACCATCGTTGCGCGCGCAACTTCGATCAGGTTCGCCACTTCGAGCGCTTCCACGCGCGCCGTGTTGAACACCTTCGACTTGTCCTTCAGGTGGATGTGCTTCGCGCGCTCAGCGACCTGCGCGATGTCCTTCACGCCGTCTGCGAGCAGCTTCGAGGTGCGGAACACGCCTGCGTGCTTCTGCATCGAGCCGCGGATGTCGTTCGCGACGCTTTGCGCGTACTCACCCGAGGTCGACTTGTCGAGCTCGGCGAGACGCGAGAGCGCGAAGTCGGCGGCGTCGGCCGGCAGCGGCTTGTGATCGCGCAGTTCCTTGACGTGCTTGACGATGTGGTTGCCAGCCGCACGGCCGAACACCACGAGGTCGAGCAGCGAGTTCGTGCCGAGGCGGTTCGCGCCGTGCACCGAGACGCACGAGCATTCGCCCACGGCGTAGAAGCCGTTCACGACTTCTTCGTGACCCTTCGGCGTGCCAACGACCTGGCCG
This sequence comes from Paraburkholderia sp., assembly GCA_036514415.1. Taxonomy (GTDB): domain Bacteria; phylum Pseudomonadota; class Gammaproteobacteria; order Burkholderiales; family Burkholderiaceae; genus Paraburkholderia. The sequence continues at coordinate 4,423 of DATBXG010000240.1, read as the reverse complement.
TTGATGTTCGTCGGGATGCCGCCCATCTGGTAGTGGATGGTCGGCACGACCGGGATCGGCTCCTTGATACAGTCGACATTCGCGAACTTGAGCGCGATTTCGCGGATCGACGGCAGACGCTTCATGATCGTCTCGGCGCCGATGTGCGAGAGGTCGAGCAGCACGTGGTCCTTGTGCGGACCCACGCCACGGCCTTCCTTGATTTCCTGGTCCATCGAGCGCGAAACGAAGTCGCGCGGCGCCAGGTCCTTCAGCGTCGGCGCGTAACGCTCCATGAAGCGCTCGCCGTTCGAGTTACGCAGAATGCCGCCTTCGCCGCGCACGCCTTCCGTGATCAGCACGCCCGCGCCGGCCACGCCGGTCGGGTGGAACTGCCAGAACTCCATGTCCTGCAGCGCGATGCCCGAGCGGGCCGCCATGCCGAGGCCGTCACCGGTGTTGATGAACGCGTTGGTCGATGCCGCGAAGATCCGGCCCGCGCCGCCCGTGGCGAACAGCGTGGTCTTGCCTTCGAGGATGTAGACGTCGCCCGTTTCCATTTCGAGCGCGGTCACGCCGAGCACGTCGCCTTCGGCGTCGCGGATCAGGTCGAGCGCCATCCATTCGACGAAGAACGTGGTCTTCGCCGCGACGTTCTGCTGGTACAGCGTGTGCAGCAGCGCGTGGCCGGTACGGTCAGCAGCAGCACAGGCGCGCTGAACCGGCTTCTCGCCGTAGTTGGCCGTATGGCCGCCGAACGGGCGCTGGTAGATGGTGCCGTCGGCGTTACGGTCGAACGGCATGCCCATGTGCTCGAGCTCGTAGACCGCGTGCGGTGCTTCACGGCACATGAACTCGATCGCGTCCTGGTCGCCGAGCCAGTCGGAGCCCTTGATCGTGTCGTAGAAGTGATAGTGCCAGTTGTCTTCGCTCATGTTGCCGAGCGAGGCGCCGATGCCGCCCTGCGCCGCGACCGTGTGCGAGCGCGTGGGGAACACCTTCGAGAGCACACAAACCGACAGGCCGGCGCGCGCGAGTTGCAGCGAAGCGCGCATCCCCGAGCCGCCTGCACCGACGATGACCACGTCGAACTTGCGACGCGGCAGAGAATTCTTGATTGCAGCCATTCTTTTACACTCTCCAGAGAATCTGAGCGGCGTAGCCGAGGCTGCCCAGCAGCCATGCGATCGTGAGGACGTCCAGCGTGATGCGCAGGCCGACCGGCTTGATGTAGTCCATCCAGATGTCACGCACGCCGACCCACGCGTGGAAGAACAGCGCGACCAGGGTGACGAACGTGGCCAGCTTCATCCACTGCGCGGCGAAGATCGACGCCCAGCCGTCATACGAGAAGTCGTGCGCGCCGAAGAACAGGACGAGCAGCACGATCGTGTAGACCGCCATGATCACGGCGGTGGCGCGTTGCGCGATCCAGTCGCGAATGCCGTAGTGAGCGCCGACGACAAGGCGCTTCGGACCGATACCGTTATTAGCCGACATTTTTTAGAACGCTCCGAAGAGTTTTGCCGCAAAGGCGATCGTGAGGACCGTGGAGATGATCACGACGACGAGAGAGGTCGACTTGCCTTTTTCCTTGCTCACGAGGCCATGGTTGAAGTCCATGCACAGGTGACGCACGCCAGCGCAGAAGTGAAACAGGAACGCCCATCCGAGGACCAGCACGATGAGCTTGACGATGATGTTGGAGAGGAAGCCCTTGAATACCTCGAAGCTAAGCTCCGAAGTGAGGCTCTGGTCCAACAGGAACAAGATGAAAGGCAGGAACAGGAACAACAACGCACCGCTGACGCGGTGGCCGATCGACACACGACCGGCCAGAGGCAGGCGGTATGCGAACAATATCTGCCCAAGCCCGATGTTCCGGTATTCCGGCCTCGGTTTTTTTGCGGCTTCTGCCATGCTAGACCCCTACTATGTGTTAACACTAATTCGCAATTTTAGCGCCTTTTCATATCGCGCTGCAGCGAAATCCACGGCAGGTACGGCGGTGGTGCGCGCAAGCAAAGGCACTCTGGGGAAGGGCTCCGCGCCTTTCGCGCGGCCGCCCGTCAACTCAAATCATTCTGATAGTAGTACCCGGTTGTGACATACCATCCGCGGCGAACCTCGACCGGCCGGTCTCCATAGGTATAGGACACCCGCTCGACCGAAAGCAAAGGAAAACCTGCCGGCACCTTGAGCAGATCGGCCACCGTGGGCTCCGCGGCCACTGCGCGGATCTTTTCCGTCGCACGAATCATGCGCGTGCCGAACTCCGTCTCGAACATCGCGTAGAGCGGCCCCTTGTATTCAGCGAGGCGCTCGCTCGTGAGCCCGCGGAACACGCCGCCGGGCAGCCAGATCTCGTCGAGCACGGTGCTTTCGCCGTCGAACTGCAGGAGACGCCGGATCAGCACCACCGGGTCGGACGGCTTGAGGTCGAGCTGGCGCGCGATCTCGGCCGAGGCGCGCAGGCGGCGGCACTCGAGCAGCTTGCTCACGTGCGGGTGCTCCGCGCCGTCATCAGCAAGTAATCTCAGGAAGCGAAACTGGGCGCGCTCCTCATTGTGCGTCGCAACAAAGGTGCCCTTGCCCTGGCGGCGCACCAGCAGGTTGTCGGCAGCCAGTTCGTCGATCGCCTTGCGCACGGTCCCCTGGCTCACCTTGTAACGGGCGGCCAGTTCGACTTCGCTGGGGATGATTTCGCCGGGCTTCCATTCGCCGGACTCGAGGCTCTGAGTAATGAGCCCCTTGATCTGCTGATACAGCGGACTGAAGGTCGGGGACGGCGGGACCGCGGGCGCAGACGCTTGAGCCCCGCTCTCGGGAGCGGTGGAATTCGCGTTGCTGGCCGGGTTCGCACTCATGGCGCGCATTTCAACATAAAGCCCCCTGGGCATCAAGCATTTTGGCTGCAATAGTTATGTCTTATATAAGACATAAGATACTGTTGACTTTGACCCTGACGACTCCTACACTGCCGATCGAGCAAGGGTTTGCGGGCGGGCTGCAGACCGGTTTCAGGTCCTGAAGCCGGCTTGAAGAGGAGGCGCCGCCGGCTGCATCCACCTCGTGGCGAATGCGCCGCGGGCCGCCTTGCACCATGCTGTTCCCTCATGCAGTAAACGCAGTAGAGGTTTCGATCCGCCCGGCCGGCACGCATGACTCAAAGCGCGCCGCGCGTCTGTGGGAGAGCCCGAGCGAGCTGTTGCAGGAATCGGCACACGCGAAGCGGCCAGCGCCAGGCGTCCCTCGAAGGGCGCCCCGTTCACCTCTTGCCATGTTGCACATGGTTACCGGCACGGCGGTCCGCGCCGGCGGCGCGCGCGTCACGGCTCAGCAGTTGGTGAAGACCCAGTGAAGTGCGCACGCAAGCGCTAAAGACCGCCTGTTTCACCTACGCTTCGTGTATCGCGCATATAGAATGGCGTTTTACCCTGGCGTCTAACGCACCTTCCTGGAGATTTTCAATGGCTAAGCCCGCAAAGCGCGTTGCCGTCACCGGCGCCGCAGGTCAGATCGCGTACTCCCTGCTGTTCCGCATCGCGAATGGCGACCTGCTCGGCAAGGATCAGCCCGTCATCCTGCAACTGCTCGACCTGCCGCAAGCGCAAGCCGCCGTCAAAGGCGTCGTGATGGAACTGGACGACTGCGCATTCCCGCTGCTCGCGGGCGTGGTCATCACCGACGACCCGAAGGTCGCGTTCAAGGACGCCGACGTCGCCCTGCTGGTTGGCGCCCGTCCGCGCTCGAAGGGCATGGAGCGCAAGGACCTGCTCTCGGCCAACGCCGAAATCTTCACGGTTCAGGGCAAGGCGCTGAACGACGTCGCCAGCCGCGACGTGAAGGTGCTGGTCGTCGGCAACCCGGCCAACACGAACGCCTACATCGCCATGAAGTCGGCGCCGGACCTGCCGAAGAAGAACTTCACCGCCATGCTGCGTCTGGACCACAACCGCGCGCTCTCGCAACTGGCCGCGAAGTCGGGCAAGCCGGTCGCGTCGATCGAGAAGCTCGCCGTGTGGGGCAACCACTCGCCGACGATGTACCCCGACTTCCGTTTCGCAACGGTCGACGGCCAGTCGCTCAACGCGCTGATCAACGACGACGAATGGAACCGCAACACGTTCATCCCGACCGTCGGCAAGCGCGGCGCAGCGATCATCGAAGCGCGCGGCCTCTCGTCGGCGGCTTCGGCGGCCAACGCTGCGATCGACCACGTGCGTGACTGGGTTCTCGGCACGAACGGCAAGTGGGTCACGATGGGCATTCCGTCGGACGGCTCGTACGGCATCCCCGAAGACATCATCTACGGCGTGCCGGTGACCTGCGAAAACGGCGAATACAAGCGTGTGGAAGGCCTCGAAATCGACGCGTTCTCGCGCGAGAAGATGGACGGCACGCTGGGTGAGCTGCTCGAGGAGCGCGAAGGCGTGGCTCACCT
>DATBXG010000239.1:0-2561 GCA_036514415.1 Paraburkholderia sp. | reverse complement strand
AACGCGTCTGAACGGCGTCTATCCATTCGTCGAAGCGGACTGGTGGCAGGACAACCGGGCCAGGACGATCAATATCAACGGCACACGCATCGATACCGATATGCTGCGCGGGCTGTTCTCGTTCAACGTTGGCGCGCACAGCAATTCGATCACAGGCCTGAAGCTATGGGTCAAGGCACACGCTGGCCGCAACGCCGGTGGAACGCTGGGCGCGAGGTACCGCTGGTAGGGGGTTACGGACTGTTTGCGAAATAATTTGCAGGAAACGCTTGCGCGCCGGACGAATTGCGATACAATTCGGGCCTCGCGTGCGGCTGTAGCTCAGTTGGATAGAGTACTTGGCTACGAACCAAGGGGTCGTGGGTTCGAATCCTGCCAGCCGCGCCACTTATTCGAAGCGTTTCCCCGTTTGTTGTTCGGGAAAGGTTTCAGGCAGTATCCTGTATCAGGTTGTACCGCTTTTGCGTGCGGCTGTAGCTCAGTTGGATAGAGTACTTGGCTACGAACCAAGGGGTCGTGGGTTCGAATCCTGCCAGCCGCGCCACCAATTGAAGGGCCTTTCCGAATGGAAAGGCCCTTTGTCTTTTCAGCACCGGTTTCGACAGCTGCAGTGACCCGCTCCCTGACCTGCCCCCCTCTCCGGGATCTAGCGCGGCGCGGCTCCAATATCACCGATCTGCGCGTCAGGACGCGGCAGGTCCTCCACGTCGCCAATCGCACTAGGCTCCGCTATGGGCTCCATGCCCGCGCCGATCAGCGTCTGGGGCTGGCGCAGCATCTCTCCCACCGTCTCGCCAAAGCGGCTCGCCACGAATGCGCGCAGCAGCGCCTCACGCGTCGTATCCCCGCGGGCTTCGACCATGCGAGGCTCACCCTCGAACTCGGCCACACATGACGCCGGCTCGCCTTCGCGCAACTCGAGGCGCTTTGCGCGATCGAGCACCACGCCCGCCGCCTCCCACGAGTCGGTTGGCATGAAGCGCCCGTCCCAGGGGCGCCCACGATCGTTGCCGCGCACGGCAACCGTCTCGCCACTGTCGGTGAAATAGATCTCGCGCACGAAATCCGGCAGACTGCGCGCCACCCAGTAATCGAGCGCGAGGCCGGTCAGTTCAGCTACGTTCATTGCGTGTCCCTCGTTTCGGGTCGCAGGAAGATCGCGCCATGACCGGTATGCCCGGCCAGGCTGCCGCAAACGTGCGGCCGATGAGATAACGCTAGATTACCGCGCAAGGCGACTCGTGACAGTGGTCACGCGCCACGAACCGGCGCATTGCGACGCATGCGGCCAGAGCTACGCGCCCCCGCGGCTTCCCGCCCGGAGCTATGCGAATCAATAATCCGCGCGTTCGCGGTCGATCCGCATGCCGCCATCGTGGCGATGGTGGCCATCGTCGCTCGGCCGCTCGCGCGCAATGCGCATCACGTCCGGATTCGTGCGCACGCGGCGCATGACGTTCGCGAGGTGCACACGGTCGCTCACCTGGATCACGAAGCGCAGGAGGTTCGACTCCTGGGCCAGATCGTCGTCCATCGCGATGTGCACGATGTTGGCGTCCGCCGACGTGATATCGGCCGCTACGCGCGCGAACACGCCCTTGGTGTTCTTTACGAGCACCTTCACCGCGACGTCGAACAGGCGCCCCGGCTGCGGCGCCCACGCCACGTCGATCCAGCGGCCCGGATCGCGCCGGTGGATGCGCTGCGCGACGCGGCAGTCGGTCGTATGGATCGCCATGCCAAGCCCAATGCCGATATAGCCCATGATGCTGTCGCCCGGAATCGGACGGCAGCACGCCGAAAGCTGCACGGACATGCCTTCGGTGCCCGTGATGACGACCGGCGGCGCCGCAGGCGCGTTCGGGTCGCGCGGCGGGTGATGATGCTCGGTGTCGTCGGCGTCCTGGCCGCTCATCAGCACTTCGATGCGCTTGGCCATGACCGCCGCCACGCGTCGGCCAAGGCCGATGTCGGCGAAAATTTCCTGGCGGTTCTTGTTGCCGGTCCACTGGACCAGCTTCTCCCACACTTCCGGCGTGACTTCCGAAAGCTGGTAGCCGTAGCCTTTGAGCGCCTGATCGACGAGCCGCTCGCCCAGTTGCACCGACTCCGTGAGACGCATCGTCTTCAGATAGTGCCGGATCGCCGAGCGCGCTTTGCCGGTGCGCACGAAGCCAAGCCATGCGGGGTTCGGCTTGGAGTACGGCGCGGTGATCACCTCGACGATGTCGCCGCTCTTCAGTTCCGTACGCAACGGCAGCAGCTCGTTGTTGATCTTCACGGCCACGCACTGGTTGCCGAGGTCGCTATGGATCGAATACGCGAAGTCGAGCGCCGTGGCGCCGCGCGGCAGCGCCATGATTTTCGACTTGGGCGTGAAGACGTAGACGGCGTCCGGGAACAGGTCGATCTTGACGTGCTCGAGGAACTCGCTGGAATCGCCCACTTCGCTCTGGATGTCGAGCAGCGACTTGAGCCACTGGTGCGCGCGCTTTTGCACGTCGTTGAGATCCGCGCCACCGTTCTTGTAGAGCCAGTGCGCCGCCACGCCGGCTTCGGCG
>DATBXG010000238.1:0-6150 GCA_036514415.1 Paraburkholderia sp. | reverse complement strand
GCCGCCGCTTTTTATTTGAGCGGCAACGAGCCGGCACCGCGGCCAGCTGGCCGTAGCGCAAACACAACGCTCAGCCGAGGCCCACGCGCGTCTCGTCGACGAACTGCTCCGTGGCATCGTCGATCTTGCGGCCCTTGCGTCCGGTGGGGCCATGAATGTAGACGGTTTTCATATCGATCTGCGGCGCGCCGCTCATGCCGGGCGGCGGCGTCATTTCGTAGTGGACGTCGCGCGCGTGGTCGGCCATCTGCAGTCGCGGATTGAACACCGAGTTGAAGCGCCACAGCATGCGCACGAAATTGGTCTGGCCGCGCAACAGCAGGTGCGTGGCTTGCCCTGCCGCGCCGCGCAGCGCGGTCCAGCCCAGATGCTTGCGGTTGAGCACCTGCTGCGTGCGCACGAGTTCCGCATAGAACTCGGGCAGCGGGAGCCGGGTCGGCACCACGGCGTGCTGGATGTCGTACAGGCGATAGTCGAGGCTCGTGGGGCGGCGGGCCTCGCGCTGCCAGCTTTCCGTGCCGGGATACGGCGTGTTCACGCTGATATTGACGATCTCGGGAATCTCCATACACCACTGGCGGATCGTCTCGAAGCGCTCGCGGTCCCAATCCGGGTCCGCGATCAGGTTGATCGCGACCGCAATGCCCAGCGAACGCGCGAATTCGAGCGCCTCGAAATTGCGGTCGAGGCTGATGCGCTTGCGAAACGCCTTGAGCCCCTCCTCGTCGATCGCCTCGAGGCCGAGGAACATGTACTTCAGGCCGATGGACTTCCACAGGCGGAACACGTCCTTGTTGCGCAGAAGCACGTCGCCGCGCGTTTCGAGGTAATAGCGCTTCGTGATGCCGCGCCGCTTGATCGCTTCGCCTATCGCCATGCCATGCTCGGCGTGCACGAACGCCACATCGTCGACGATGAACACGCCCGGCTCGCGCAGCGCCGCCAGTTCCGCCACGACGACTTCGGGGCTGCGCGTGCGGTAGCTGCGCCCGTAAAAAGTCCACGCGCTGCAAAACGTGCAGTCCCACGGGCAGCCGCGTGCGAATTCGATGGAGGCGCAAGGATCGAGCGTGCCGATGAAATACTTGCGCCGATGGCGCAGCAGGTCGCGTGCGGGCCGCACGGGATCGAGGTTCTCGACGAAACGCGGCGGCGGCCCCGAGCCCTCGCTCGTCACGACGCCGGGCACCGCGAGCAGGTCGGCGCCGCGCGCCGCCGCTTCGAGCAGCGCATTCACGGACGCCTCGCCTTCGCCGCGCAGCACGCAGTCGATCGCGCCTTCGGCGTGGCGCAGCAGATCGTGCGCGGTGAACGACACGCTGTGGCCGCCCACGAACACGAAGCACGAAGGCAGCGCGGCCTTCACCGCCTTCGAAAGGTCGATGATCTCGGGAATGTTGGCCAGATAATTGCCCGAAAAGCAGAGCGCCTCGGGCTGCCAGTCGCGCACCATGCGCATGAGGTCGCGGTGCGTCTCGACCTGCAGATCGAGCAGCCGCACGTCGTGACCCGCGTCGCGCGCCGTGCCGGCCACGGCTTCGAGACCCAGCGGTTCGAGCCGCAGGAACACGCGCGTGTACATCAGTCCGCTCGGGTGGACAGCAAGCAATTTCATGAAGCCTCCTCGCGAAGGTTCGCTGCTCCGCGAGAGTCTACGCGCGTTCGCGCTTCGCTGTCGCGCGTGCGCGCTCGTCGCAGCGGCGCGTGCAAGCCTCTCAGAAACTGCCGAACAGCGAGCCCAGTACGATCACCACGGCGAGCGCGATGATCGCGCCGACGATGCTCACGACCACGAGATCGCGATAGCTCTCGCGATGCGTCGAGCCGCACACGGCCAGCAGCGTGACCACGGCGCCGTTGTGCGGCAGGCTGTCGAGCGTGCCTGAGGACATGACGGCCACGCGGTGCAGCAAGGCGGGATCGATCCCATGCTGGGCCGCGAGCTGCATATAGGTGCCACCCAGTGCGTCGAGCGCGATGGTCAGGCCGCCCGAGGCCGAGCCCGTCAGCCCGGCGAGCAGGTTCGTGGCCACCGCGAGCGAAACGAGCGGCCCGCCGCCGATGCCGAGCACCCAGTCGCGCACGGCCTCGAACGCGGGCAATGCCGCGATCACGGCACCGTAGCCCACGAGGCTGCCCACGCTCAGCACCGGCAGCACCGACGCGTTGGCCCCAGCGTCGACGCTCTCGCGCAATGCGCCGAGCCGCCCGCGGTTCAACGCCACCAGCACGACGATGCCAAGCGCGAGCGCAACCGACACCCCCCACACGCCCGCCACGGCCGAAAGCGTGGTGGCGCCCCAGCGCGGCTCGGCCAGATATGAGGCGTCGATGCGCGGGAACACCACGACGTTCATCACGAAGTTCATCGCCACCACGACGACGAGCGGCGCAAGCGCGACGAACGGCGCTGGCGGTCCGGCGTTATCCGACGATGCTGCGCTGCTGCCGATCTCCGCGGGGTCGAAGGTCTGCGCGAGGCTCGCGCGCTCGCGCACGAGCGAGGACTTGCCGCGCGCTTCGTCGTCGGCGCCGCCGTCGTCCGGCTCGACGAAGCCCTCGCCATTGCGCCGCGCCGCCGCCGCCGCACGTCCGAGCCACCAGAGGCCGAAGCCCGCCATCACGAGACTCGCGATCACGCCGAGGCCGGGCGCCGCGAACGGCGTCGTGCCGAAGAACGGCATCGGAATCGCGTTTTGCAGCGCCGGCGTGCCGGGCAGCGCCGACATCGTGAAGGTTGCCGAGCCGAGCATGATCGCGGCCGGCATCAGGCGGCGCGGGATATCGGCGGAGCGAAACAGCGCCTGTGCCATCGGCGCGAGCACGAAGAACGCCACGAAGAGGCTCACGCCGCCATAGGTGACGAGCGCGCCGCCCAGCACCACCGCCACGAGCGCGTGGCGTGTGCCCAGCTTGTCGATCATGAGGCGCGCGACGGCGTCCACCGAGCCGCTGTCCTCCATCAGCTTGCCGAACAGCGAGCCGAGCAGGAAGAGCGGGAAGAATTGTGCGAGAAAGCGGCCCGTGCTGGACATGAAAGTCTGCGTCCAGTGCGCGAGCACCGGCTCGCCGGAAATGAGCGCGGCCAGCATCGCGCACAGCGGCGCGAGCAGCAGCACGCTCCAGCCGCGATACGCAAGCCAGATCAGGAGCGCGAGGCTCGCGAGCATGCCCCCGAGTCCGATGACCAGCGCGCCGGCGCTCATTGCAGCACACCTTCGAGCAGCGCTTCGAAATCGAACGTCGACGCCTCGCCCAACCGCGCGCCGTGCTGCGCGAGGAACTCGTCGGCGGTGCGGCGGCCCTCGTCGCGCAGCATCGCGATGAACGACCACTCGGCGTTGAGCTTCGATGAGGACCCCAGGGTGGCGAGCTTCGCGCTATGCACGCGATGCAGGCGCATGTTCGCCCAGCGGCGGCCCTCCGCGCTGCCCGCGTCGGCGACCTTGTGCAGCAGCGCCATCATGCGCAACTCCTTGAGCAGCGGCGAGTTGAACGCGATCTCGTTCATCCGGTTGATGATGTCGCGGGCCGAGCGCGGCGTGCCCGCGCGCTCGACTGGATTCACCTGCACGAGGATCGCGTCGACCGCATCGGTCTCGCGCACGAGCGGCGAGATGGTCGGGTTGCCAACGTAGCCGCCATCCCAGTAGGCCTCGCCGTCGATCTCCACGGCCTGGAACAGCGTGGGCAGGCACGCCGAGGCGAGCAGCGCGTCGGGCGTGAGGTCGGCGTTGCGAAACACGCGCGCCTGGCCGTTTGCAACGCGCGTGGCCGTGACGAAGAGCTTGATGCGCGAATCGCGCAGCGCGTCGAAATCGATGGTATCCGCAAGGATCGTGCGCAGAGGGTTGACGCTCGCCGGGTTCAGGTCGTAAGGAGAAACGACGCGCGCCATCATGTCGAGCGCGACGAACATCGGCGAATGATCGAGCGTCCACCGGCCGAGCAGCATGTCGATGGGGCCGCGCCGGAACGGGCTGAAGCGCGCGGCGTCGGCCACGCGGCGCCAGAAGCGCTCGAGCGCCTCGCGCGCGCCGGCGGCACCGCCGCGCGCATGGCCGCTCGCCAGCACGGCCGCGTTCATCGCGCCGGCCGACGTGCCCGAAATGCCCTCGATCTGCAGCCAGGGCTCATCGAGCAGGCGGTCGAGCACGCCCCATGTGTACGCGCCGTGCGAGCCGCCGCCTTGCAGCGCGAGATCGACGAGCAAGGGCTCGGTGCGGGTTGACGTCTCGGCTTCAGCGGGCATCGCGGCTCCGTTCCAGATCGACCACGGGCGAGATTACAGGAAAAGCGTAAACGGCTTCTCGAAAATGCCGCAGCGCGCCAGCGACACGTAATCGGCACGTAATCGGCCCGTAGTCAGCCCGACCTGGCGGGCCTCGCCCCGCTCCCCGCCCGGGCGGACAGCAGGTTCCCGCATACCGGCAAGTGACCCCTTTGGTAGACTGGTTCTCCCGCTCTTTTCCGTCTGCCTGTCGTGCCGAATACCCGACCGCTGCGTCCTCTCCCTGAGCTGCTGGAGGAAATCCGCGCGTGCCGCGCCTGCGCCGACGCGCTGCCGCTCGGCCCGCGCCCGGTGCTGCAGGCGAGCGCGACGGCACGCCTCCTGATCGTCGGTCAGGCGCCGGGCGCGAAGGTGCATGCATCGGGCATCCCCTGGGACGACGCGAGCGGCGAGCGCTTGCGCGCGTGGCTCGGCGTCGACAGCAAGACGTTCTACGACGCCGCCCAGGTCGCGCTCGTGCCGATGGGCTTTTGCTACCCCGGCCGCGGCAGTGGCGGAGATAACCCGCCTCGCCCGGAATGCGCGCCGCTGTGGCACGAAAAGCTCATCGAACGGTTGGGGAACGTGCGCCTCACGCTGCTGGTCGGCCAGTACGCCCAGTGCTACTTTCTTGGCAACCGGCGCAAGGCGTCGCTCACCGAAACCGTCGCGGCATGGCGCGAGTACGCGCCTGACTTCGTGCCGCTGCCGCACCCCTCGCCGCGCAACCAGGCCTGGTTCAAACGCCACCCGTGGTTCGGGCACGATGTGCTGCCGGCTTTGCAGGAACGTGTGGGCGCACTCTTTGCGTCCACGAAACCCACGGCGCGAGATGTGCAATCCGCTCAATTCGCATCAGTAAAGGACTCGACGATGACGAAACCGGCAATCGATATCCAGCGTGTCTACGAACCGCTGCCCGAGGGCGGGCACCACTGCTTTCTGGTGGACCGCCTGTGGCCGCGCGGCCTGAGCAAGGAAAAGCTCGCGAACGTGGAATGGCTGAAGGAGGTGGCGCCGAGCACGGCGCTGCGCCAATGGTTCCACAAAGATCCGGCGCAGTGGACCGAATTCAGGAAGCGCTATCTGGCCGAGCTGAACGCCAGTCCGGACGCCTGGCAGCCGCTTGCCAAAGCGGCCGCCGAGGGGCACATCACCCTGCTCTATGGCTCGCACGACACGGAGCGCAATCACGCGATCGTGCTGCGCGACTATCTGGAGAAGCAGTCGCGCCACAAGTAAGGGAACGACGCGCGGGCCGGGGTCGCGGCGTCACGCCGCGCGGCGCCGGCAGTGGATTGAGCACGGCGCGTGGCCGGTGATTGCGCGACCGCACGAAATAAGCCGTTACATGCTCCAACGCGGCTTAAAAGGCTTATCTGCTACCGTTGCTGTTGCTATCTCAATAAGTGCCCGGGTGAATTCGCCCAGCGGGAGGCAGCAATGCGCAAGCCGTTCCTTGGTGTCGTGCTCGCCGCTCTGGTCGGCCTGTTCGCGGCTTCGCCGCCCGCGCACGCCCAGTCGCAGGCATTCACGAATCAGACCGTCAATCTCTACGCGGGACCCGCAGCGGACTTTCCGATCGTCGCCCAGATACCGGGCGGCGTGGCGGTCACGGTGTGGGGCTGCGTCGCCGGCTTCAGCTGGTGCGACATCGGTTTTCCGGGCCTGCGCGGCTGGGTCTACGGCAGCTTCATCAGCTACCCATGGCAGGGCCAACGCGTGCCGGTGATGGCGTATGGTCCGCGCATCGGTCTGCCCATCGTGACGTTTTCGCTCGGCGCGTATTGGGGCCTCCATTACCGCGACCGCCCGTGGTTCTCCAATCAGTCACGCTGGGCACGCCATCCCGGGCCGCGGCCCGTGCCGCCGCCGCCCGT
>DATBXG010000237.1:0-3658 GCA_036514415.1 Paraburkholderia sp. | reverse complement strand
CCCGGAGCCGCATCGGCCAGACGCGGCTCCGGGCGGCGCGTCACCTGGCTAGTTCACGCTGAACCTGTGAATCGCGCTGCGCCGGCTCCTCTTGCTCAGGCAGGCGGCGCCGCGCGCGCCGGCACGAGCAACACGGGGCAGGTTGCACAGCGCAGCACGCGCTCGGCGACACTGCCCAGCACGAGGCGGCGCACGCCGCGGCGGCCGTGCGTACCCATGACGATCAGATCGGCATGCCAGTCGGCGGCGACGCGCTGGATGCATTGCGCCACATCTTCCGCGGTTAGTTCGACTTCGACCGAGCGCGTCGTGCCTTTCGCGCCCTGTTGCGCCATACGCGCTTGCGCGTCGCCGCAAATGATGCGGCCCTCTTCGATGTACGCGTCTCGCACGATCGAGGGATCGTAGCCGGGCACGTCGTACGCCATGACCGGCAGGTCGATCACATAGAGCGCCTGCAGTTCGGCGCCGCTATCGAGCGCGAGCCTGATGGCGGCGTCGAGGGCGTGCGAGGCAGTCTTGCTGCCGTCGAGAGCGACCAGAATGCGCGAGTACATGACAGGGCTCCTGTTGGATCTGCATGGAATCGATGTGATGCGTGACGGTCCCTCAATGAGACATGAGCACCGGCAGCGTCATCGTGGAAAGGATCGCGCGCGTGGCGCCGCCCAATACGAGCTCCTGGAGGCGCGCGTGACCGTATGCGCCCATCACGAGCAGATCGTAGCCTCCATCGGCTGCATAGCTGAGCAACGCGTCGCCAATGGCGTCGACTGCGTCGCGCTCGAACCGGGTGATGTGGACAGTCGCTGCGCCGTGGCGCGCAAGCATGGCCGCGAGGTCGGCGCACGACGCCTGCGACTCGGCAGGCGTAAAGGTCGTGGAAGCTGCCACGATGGTCACTTGCGCCGCCCGCGCGATGAAAGGCATGGCATCGTGAACCGCGCGAGCGGCCTCGCGGCTGCCGTTCCAGGCCACGAGCACGTGTTCGCCGATCGAGTCGAACCTGCCTGCGTATGGCATCAACAGCACGGGGCCGCCCGCGCCAAGAAGGACGGTTTCCGGAAAGTGTTCTGCAACATAGGATTCCGGATCGTCCTGATCGGTTTGCCCGAGTATCACCAGGTCAGCGGTCCGGCTGCGCTGCATGACCGACGCGACCGCGTCTCCCTCTGGGGCAACCCAGGCGCCATCGACCTGTGCTCGCGCCAGTTCGGCGTGAAAGAGCCGCTCGATCGCACCGCGCTGTTCGCGGCGCAGCTTGCGGTGTGTGTCGTAATAGTCGGCAGTGCCGGACATCACGTAAAACTCGCGCGGGTGCGGCTCGAACGTCGCGAACAGTCCATCCAGATGCGCACCGAACCTGCGGGCCAGTGTTAGCGCAAGCGAGAGTCGCGCGTTCGCGCGCGCGCTCGTGTCCAAATGCACCATGAGGGTCTTGTAGCTCATCGTGATCTCCAGCGAACGGGGTAGTCGCACCGCCCCTTCGGGCGGAGAAAGTGATTCGAGTCTAAGAACGGACCGCTCGCTACGCTTGATTTGAATCAATCATCTCTTTAAGGATCGGTGACGACGAACGAGGATTTCGGAAAAGAGCAGACATTGAGCCAGATCAATCGGAAAACGCCGTCCCTGCCTAGATTGAATACGACGCGACTCGTCACAGGGTCGTGCGCCACGAAGGCCTAAAGGAGGCAAGGCAATGAGCAATCTGACACGTTATGACCCGTTTTCCATGGAGCCTGTTTCGGACCTCTTCCAGGGGCTGTTCCGGCCGATGCGCGGCACGCTCGCCGCCGAGGAGAGCGAACTCTCGGCAATGAAGCTCGACGTCACGGAGAACGACAAGGCGTACACGGTGAAGGCCGAACTACCGGGTGTGGACAAGAAGGACATCGACGTAAAAATCGACGGCAATGTGGTTTCGATCCACGCGAAGGTCGATCGCAAGACGGAGCAGAAGGAAGGTGACCGCGTAATTCGCCGCGAGCGTTACAGCGGGTCCTTTGCGCGCACGTTCTCGCTCGCCAGCGATATCGACGAAAACGGCGCCATTGCGCAGTATCAGGATGGCGTGCTTTCGCTGACGCTGCCGAAAAAAGCGCCCGCCGAACAGAAGCGGCTGCAGATCCAGTGAGCGCCTGACGTCGTCGCGACGGGGGAGACGGCGCGTCGATCCGGCCACGAAAGCACGGCGCGCGCCGTTACGGCGCTGGGGCATTGGCTCCGCGCCTTCTTTTTTGGGGCGCTTGTGCAACCCGGTTTTCGAGAGGCGCAACGCGAGCGGTTGCATGAACGAGGGGGAGGCAAAAAATGAAACGTCCGACTGCCGCGTCCGCCAGGATGCAGCACGTTGCGCCTTACTCGCGTCTCTTTGTGCTCTTTACCGGAATGGAGCGCGTTGCCGCACTGCTCGATTGTGTGGCGGGCTGGGCCGAACGAGGCGCGCACGTGCGGCTCGCGGGGCTTGCTCCAGCAGCGTTCGAAGCGGACGCGGACCAGCGCGCCGCGCAGCATTTCTTCAATCGGATCACCCTGGACGCCACGCTTGATGCCTCCCGCGAATTGCTTGCGCTACGCGGAATCGAAGCGGACTGCAAATGCCTCGGCACCGGGCCGGACAGCGCGGCGCGCAACGAGGCGCTTGCACTCGCGGTACGCGACTGGAAGGCCGATTTGACGATCGGGGCACCGGCCAATCCCGTCGCGCTCGCCGGCGAAACGGACTGCCCGGTGCTTTTGCTGCCCACACTCACCGCGCGCCACTGCCCGGCGCCGCCACGGCGCGTCTTCGTGGCGAGCGATGGCGGCGCGGCGTCGGCTTGCGCCGTGCGGGAAGCGGCGAGGCTGGCCGCCCCGGGCACGGCGGTGCGCGTGGGTTATCTCGCGTGTGACCCGGCGGCCGCGCAGCATCCCGAGGACTTCGACGCAGCCATCCTCGAAGCCCAGCACGATGGCGAGACAACGGCGCACGCAATCATTCAGGCTGCGCTGCAGTGGCGTGCGGATCTGCTGGTGCTCGGCACGCGCGGCGGCCATGAAGGGGCGCGGTGGCGCTACGCGAGCGTCGCGGCCGAAGTTGCGCAGCGCACGGTGCTGCCGCTGCTCCTCGTGCCGCAGGCTTCGAAGGCGTCGATGCTGACGTGATGGCGGGCCCAGGTCGCGGCCACGCATTGCGCCACTGCGATGTTCGTTCAGTTGAACGGGAGACGCTTATGGAACGCCGGCGAACCGGGCAACCGATCAGGCAATGGCGACGCGCGCTTCGTACGGCGCCCGTGGTGGCAGTGAAACGTCTGCACGCTCACGCAGCGATCTGCAACGAGGGCCCTGGATATTGCATCGCGGTGACCGGCACAAGTCAGGTTGACGTGCATCAATTGGCCGCGACAGTCCGGCCTTATCCTGATTTCAGTCGCAGGTCCGGTCGTTCGCCGTGTTGCACGCGGCCAGGCTCCCGGGACCATCGCGCTATCCGTCACGCGTTCGGAGTCTAGCGAGGCGCAGTCAGCGGCGGTAGCGAGCCTTCGGGCTGCAACAACGCGGATTTTTGAAGGGGCACGGTGATGGGACTCGGGATGCAAATCGTTTATCTGGGTTTCCCCGGTTCATCTGCCCTCGAGGCGGAAGCCGGTGTTCAACTGCTGCGCCTCGAGCG
>DATBXG010000236.1:0-2815 GCA_036514415.1 Paraburkholderia sp. | reverse complement strand
GCGACGCGCGGGTTTCCTGCGCGACCGGCGGCGCTTCGGGCGTTGCCGGATGCAGCATCTCCGTTAGCGTAGGCGGCAGCGCCTCGGCGTCGTGGCTCGCGGCACCGGCGGCGTGTGCCGGCGTTTCGTCGTGTTCCAGTGGCGCGGACGAGACGACGGGCGTCGGCACCGGGGTGATCGATACTGCATCCGCTTCGGGCGTGAGCGGCAGCTCGGCCTCGTTCACACGCGGTTGATCCCCGGCGTGCGCAATCGGCTCGCTCAATACCGGAGGCTCCTCGGCCGCAGTTGCGGCGGCCGCGTCGGACGCCGGTTCTTGCGTTTCAGGCGTGGCCTCGGAAACCTGCCCGGCGGGCTTCTTGCGCTTGCGCATGAGCAGGCGCACGAACAACGCCAGCAGAGCCAGGACGATAGCCCCTACTGCGCCCATCGCCACGGGCGAGATTTCCGGTTGGCCGCCAGCCGCGCCGGCGTTCGCGCCGCCGGTCCGCACGGGCGCGCCGCCTTGCACGGCAGGCGCGCCTGCGGACGCGGCGCCCGCCGTCTGCGCCGGCTTGCCGATGCCGTGCTGCTGCAACGCCATCAGCACGCGGTTCTTCAACGCGAGGAGCTGCTGCAGGCTGGAGACCGCCACGGGCGCGCCCTGCGCGCCTTGCGCCGACGCGCCGCTGGCCGGCGTCGCCAGGACCGCCCCGCTCCATACGTGAGTGTCGCTGGCGGCTGAGGCCGGCGCTGCGGCGCTGGCGCCCGCCGCGGCTGCGCTGGACGCGCCTTGCGCGGCCGCTTCGGGACCGCTCGCTCCGGCCGCCGGGACCGTTGCCGCAGCCGTTGCGGCCGCGCTTGCCCCAGCCGTTGCGGAAGCAGCAGCGGACGACGCAGCCGATACGGCCTGGGCAGCCGCACTCGAAGCGGTGGCAGGCGCGCTTGCGGAAGCTGCAGACGCAGCAGGCGCAATCACCGCCGTAGCCGGTGCGCTGGCAGCAGCCGCAGCCGGCACGGCCGAAGCGCCCGCCGCAGCCGCACCCGAAGCCGCCGTCAGGCCAACCGCCGCGCTGGAAAGGTCCGGCGTAGCGGGTACGTTCAGCGTCGCGCCCACGCGCATACGGCTGGGATCCTGCTTGATGAACGCGTTGGGATTCGCCTCGAACAACGCCTGGCTCATGCGCGCGAGCGCCGCCTTGTCGTGCGATTGCGTGAGGTCGACGGCCACGTCGTGCAGCGACTGGCCGGGATGCACGGTGTATTGCCCGGCTGTGCTCACCGCAGCCGCGGACGCCGCCGCGGGCTGCGCCGCACTCGCGCCGCCCTGCGCGGCAGCAAGCCCGCAGAACAGGAAGCTCGCCGCCGCCACGGTGGCGCGGACTGCGCGCCGCCCCTGGACGCGCTTCGCGCGAGGCGCGGCGGAATCGGAATCAAATCGAACGATCATCAGTTGCCCTGGCATACCGCTCTTGCGGCTGTCGATCAAATAGGAATGTGCTTTGGGTCGATTGCATCGACGGATGCAATAAAAAAAGCGCCGCGACTGGCGCGGCGCTTTTCACCCTGTCTACGCGTCATTAGCCGCGTAGTTTAATTCATTCACTTGTCGAGCAGAATGCGCAACATGCGGCGCAGCGGCTCGGCCGCGCCCCACAGCAGCTGATCGCCCACCGTGAAGGCCGACAGATACTCGCCGCCCATGGCCAGCTTGCGCAGACGGCCCACCGGCACCGACAGCGTGCCCGTGACCACGGCCGGCGACAGATCGCGCATGGAAGCTTCGCGCTGGTTCGGCACGACCTTGACCCAGTCGT
The DNA here is from genome assembly GCA_036514415.1 of Paraburkholderia sp. Lineage (GTDB taxonomy): Bacteria > Pseudomonadota > Gammaproteobacteria > Burkholderiales > Burkholderiaceae > Paraburkholderia. The sequence goes on along the minus strand of DATBXG010000236.1, from coordinate 1,019 downwards.
TGGCCGAGGCGAGGATGCCGTCGATCTCGTCGAGCGGCACGTCCTTGTTCAGCTTGATGGTGAGCGCCTGCGAGTGGCAGCGCATCGCGCCGATACGCACGCACAGACCGTCCACCGGAATCGAGCCCGGCTGGCCCATGGCCGGCTTGCCGAGAATCTTGTTGGTTTCCGCGCCGCCCTTCCACTCTTCCTTCGACATGCCGTTGCCGAGGTCCTTGTCGATCCACGGAATGAGCGAGCCCGCGAGCGGCACGCCGAAGTGGTCGGTGGGCATGGCGTCGCTGTTCATGGTGGCGAGCACCTTGCGGTCGATATCGAGGATCGCCGACGACGGATTTGCCAGATCGCTCGCTACCGATGCGTTGAGCGCGCCCATCTGCGAGAGCAGTTCGCGCATGTTCTGCGCACCCGCGCCCGAAGCGGCCTGGTACGTCATGGCCGTCATCCAGTCGACGAGGTTTTCGCGGAACAGGCCGCCCAGCGCCATCAGCATCAGGCTGACCGTGCAGTTGCCGCCGATGAAGTCCTTCTGGCCCTTGACGAGAGCATCTTTGATGACGTCGAGGTTGACCGGGTCGAGGATGATGACGGCGTCGTCCTTCATGCGCAGCGATGAGGCCGCGTCGATCCAGTAGCCCTTCCAGCCTGCCGCGCGCAGCTTCGGATACACCTCGTTCGTGTAGTCGCCACCCTGGCAGGTGATGATGATGTCGCACTTCTTGAGCTCGTCGACGCTGTTCGCGTCCTTGAGCTTCGTCTCGTTTTTGGCGAACGACGGAGCCGCGCCGCCTGCGTTGCTGGTGCTGAAAAACACCGGTTCGATCAGGTCGAAATCACGTTCTTCCTGCATGCGCTGCATCAGCACGCTGCCGACCATGCCGCGCCAACCTACGAGACCTACGTTCATGACTAACCCTTGAGATGGACACTTCCCCGCTTCGCTCGCCCGGCGTGGCCGCGCGGGGAAGATGAGCGGGCACGACGAGCGATCAACGAATGGTGATCGTTTTGATAATCGT
>DATBXG010000235.1:0-2135 GCA_036514415.1 Paraburkholderia sp. | reverse complement strand
GTCTTTCCGTGCGCTATCGCCTCTTCCTCGAGCAGGTCGCACACACCCTGCGCCCGGCCCGCGCTCGCACGGGCGCCGCGAACGCGACAGTTCGCGACGCCGAATAACGGCGCCGCCGTCCGCCCGGCCTGCCCATCCGCGCTGCGCGCGCCGGATGGTGCGCTGCCGTACAGAGCAGCGAGGCGCTCGCTCGTAGCATCACGCCTGACGACGCCGGGTTCTCCCCGGCAAGACACCGCAGCCGCGCGAGAGCCGGCCGGGCCCACGGCAACGCGGGCCTCGTGGGCGTCCCGCGCGTGCGCAACGCACGCGCTCGTCGTCCTCTCGCCGCCGATCCTCCCCGGCTTCCGGAACCTCACTCGGCCTTTGCAGACATGGACACGCTTTTCTCGACCAAACCGCTTGCCAGGGGCCGGCTCGACTACGCCGCCATCCTGATACCGCTAGCCATCTGGCTGGTTGCCGTCATCCTCGTCAATCCCGTTGGCAATATCCCGCTCAACGACGACTGGTCATACGCGATCCCGGTGCGCACGCTGCTCGAAACCGGCCAGTTCACGCCGGGCGGCTACACGTCGATGACGCTGATCGGTCAGACCCTCTGGGGCGCGCTCTTTTGCCTGCCATTCGGCTTCTCGCATACGGCGCTGCGCGTCTCGACACTCGCGGCGGCGGCCATCGCGCTCGTCGCGCTCGCGCTGCTCCTGCAGGACGCGGGGTGCGACCGCCGCAAGACCATCGTCGCGACGCTGGTGCTGGGCTTGAACCCGATCTGGCTCGTGCTCTCCGTGTCGTTCATGACCGATATCGAGTTCGCCGCGTACTCGATCGTCGCCACGGCGATTTTCTGCCGCTATCTGCACACGCGCAGCACCGTCACGCTGCTCGCGGCCATAGCCTTTGCGCTCGCCGCCGTTTCGGTGCGCCAGCTCGGACTGAATCTGGCTATGGCGATGTTCGCCGCGCTGCTGTTCGAGTCACGCAAGGACAAGCGGGCTATCGTGATGAGCGCCCTCGGGATCGTCGCGAGCGTCGCACTGATCGTCGGTCTCGTGCTCTGGCTGAAGGCTCGCCACGCTCTCCCGGTCGAGGCGAGCGACTCGACCGATTCGTTTGGCCGCAATTTCACCTCGGCGCTCACGCTCGGGATCAAGGTCGAGCAATATACGCGCGGCATGCTCGTGCACCTGGGCTGGTTCCTCTGCCCGGTGCTGCTGTGGCGCGCCCCCGCGATGATCGCGCGCTACCGCCGCCTGCGCCACGGCCGCGCGATCCTCATTGCCGCCGCCGTGACCGGCGTGCTCTGGTTCGCGCTGATGGCCGCCGTTCGCCCGATGCCGCTCGACTGGGTCACGATCCACGAGAACGGCCTCGGCCCCGTCAGGCTGCACAACGCGCCCGGCACGCTGCCCGGCCCGGAGCCGCTGCCCAAACCGTTCTGGCTGCTCATCACGCTGATTGCGGTCGGCGGCGCCACGCTCTTGCTACTCGAGCTGGGGCTTGTCGCCGGGAAGCTGGTGAGCGCGTGGCGCAAGCGGCAGTTCGACACCTCGATGACCGTGCGCGCGTTCCTGCTGTTCAACGCGCTCATCTATCTCGCGCCGCTTTTCCTGGCCGGCTATTTCGACCGCTATCTGCTCGTGCCGACCTTCGCGCTGCTCGCGCTCTTCACCATCGAGTGGCAAGCGGGCGCGAGCGCACACCACCTGGAGAAGGCGCGCCAGCCGGCGCGCTCGTTCGCCGCGGCGGCCGCGTTCGTCCTGGTCTTGACGAGCGCCTATTCCGTGGCCGGCACCCACGACTACCTGAGCTGGAACCGCGCCCGCTGGACGCTGCTCGACACGCTGCTCAGCCAGGGCGTGAAGCCCGCGCAGATCGATGGCGGCGAGGAATTCAACGGCACATATACATACGATCCCAGGTACGTCGATACGCCGTCGAAGAGCTTCTGGTGGGTGATAGACGACGAGTACATCGTGCAGTTCGGCGAAGAGGACGGCTACCACACCATCGCGAGCATCGACGTGGGCGGCTGGCTGCCCAACTTCCGCACGAAACTGCTGGCGCTGCGCCGGGATACACATTGACGGCGCTAACGCCGCCGGCGGCGCGCGGCGCATCGAACGCGCCGCGCT
>DATBXG010000234.1:0-3120 GCA_036514415.1 Paraburkholderia sp. | reverse complement strand
ACGGAGCAAGCGCCGGCCCAGCCCGCCAAGGCGAAAGATGCGCAAGGCGCGCGCGCCGAAGGCGGCGTCAAGCAGGGCGATGCCGCCGCCGCTGGGCACGCGCGAGATGAGGGTGCGCGCCGTCGCGAGCCGGCGCAAGCCAGTCAACGTGCTAGCGAAACGCGCCCCGAACGGCGGCCGCAATCGCGGGTCGAAACACGCGAAACACGTGAATCGCGCAAGCCCGAGCAACCCCGCGAACCGCGCAGCGCTTCCCAGCCAGCGGCGGCGCAGTCGGCGCGCGGCGAGGCGAGCCGCTCGGGGCAACGCGGGCAGCAGGGCGAAGCGCGTGCGCCGCGCGATCAAGCGCGCAAGCCAGACACGCAGCGCGACGCGCGCGCGCAACCGCAAAAGCCGGCGCGGCCCGCGCAACCGCAACGTGCGCCGCGACCGGAAGCACAGCGCTCCGCCCGCTCCGGCAATGAACGCAGTGAACGCCCCGAAGCCAGCGAAGCGAACGAACGCAAGCCGCGTGGCGAACGCGCGCCCCGTCGCGCGATCGAGCCGAACAAGGTTCCGCCCATCACCTTCCCCGAAGCGCTGCCGGTCTCTGGCCGCCGCGAGGAAATTGCGCGCGCGATTCAGGAGAATCAGGTCGTGATCGTGAGCGGCGAGACTGGCTCGGGCAAGACTACGCAACTGCCGAAGATCGCGCTCGCGCTAGGTCGCGGGCCCGGCACCGGCGGCACGGGCCTGATCGGTCATACGCAGCCGCGCCGGATCGCGGCGTCGGCCACCGCGCGGCGCATCGCCGACGAACTGAACACGCCGTTCGGCGAAGTGGTCGGCTACAAGGTGCGCTTCACCGACAATCTCTCGCCGGGCGCCTCGGTCAAGCTCATGACCGACGGCATTTTGCTCGCCGAGACGCAAACCGATCCGCTGCTCAAGGCCTACGACACGATCATCATCGACGAGGCGCACGAGCGCAGCCTGAACATCGACTTCCTGCTCGGCTATCTGAAAGAGATCCTGCCGCGCCGGCCCGACCTCAAGCTGATCGTGACCTCGGCGACCATCGACGCCGACCGCTTCGCGCGCCACTTCGGCAGCGAGGAGAAGCCCGCGCCGGTGATCGAGGTGAGCGGGCGCCTGTATCCCGTCGAGGTGCGCTATCGGCCGGTGCAGGAAGACAGCCCCGCGGTGAAGAACGCGCAGGGCACGACCGGCCGCGAAAAGAGCGGCAAGTCGCAGCGCGACACGGACCGCGACTTGATGGATGCGATCGTCGACGCCGTCGACGAGCTCTGCCGCGAAGGCCCGGGCGACGTGCTCGTGTTCCTGCCCGGCGAGCGCGAGATTCGCGACGCTGCGGAAGCGCTGCGCAAGCATCATCCGCCGCACACGGAAATCCTGCCGCTGTTCGCGCGGCTTTCCGCGCAGGAGCAGGAGCGCGTGTTCAAGCCGTCGAACGCGCGCCGCATCGTGCTCGCGACCAACGTCGCCGAAACCTCGCTGACGGTGCCGGGCATCCGCTATGTGGTCGACACGGGCCTCGCGCGCGTGAAGCGCTACTCGTATCGCAACAAGGTCGAGCAGCTGCAGATCGAGTCGATTGCGCAGGCTGCCGCAAACCAGCGCGCGGGCCGCTGCGGGCGTGTCGCGGACGGCATCTGCATCCGTCTCTACGAAGAGTCGGATTTCGTCGCGCGAGCGCGCTTCTCCGATCCGGAAATCCTGCGCTCGTCGCTCGCCGCCGTGATTCTGCGGATGAAGTCGCTGCATCTCACGGCGATCGAGACGTTCCCGTTCATCGAGCCGCCGCCGGGCCGCGCGATCGCGGACGGCTATCAACTGCTCAACGAACTCGGCGCAGTCGATGACGACAACGCGCTCACGCCGCTCGGCCGCGAACTCGCGCGCCTGCCGCTCGATCCGCGCGTGGGCCGCATGATACTCGGCGCGCGCGACGAGCAGTCGCTGCGCGAAGTGCTCGTCATAGCGAGCGCGCTCTCGGTGCAGGACCCGCGCGACCGGCCCATCGAGGCGCAGGAGCAGGCGGATCAGGCGCATCGCCGCTTCGCCGACGAGCGCTCCGAGTTCCTCCAATGGCTCAAGATCTGGGCCTGGTTCGAGGAGGCGGTCGCGCACAAGAAGTCCAACCGGCAACTGCTCGATGCGTGCCGCGCGAACTTTCTCTCGCATCTGCGCCTGCGCGAATGGCGCGACGTGCACTCGCAACTGCTGACGGTGGTGCGAGAGCACGGCTGGCGCATCAACGAGGCCGACGCGACCTACGAGCAGATCCATCACGCGCTGCTCACGGGCCTGCTCGGCAACATCGGTCTGAAGGCCGACGACGAACCGCACTACCTCGGCGCGCGCGGCATCAAGTTCCACTTGTGGCCCGGCTCGGCGCTCGTGAAGAAGGCGGGGCGCTGGGTCGTCGCCGCCGAACTCGTCGAGACGAGCCGGCTCTACGCGCGCTGTATCGCGAAGATCGAGCCCGAATGGCTCGAGAAAGTGGGCGCGCATTTGCTGAAGAAGTCGCTCTCCGAGCCGCATTGGGAAAAGCGCGCGGCACAGGTCAGCGCGTTCGAGCGCGGCGTGCTTTATGGCCTGCCGGTGTATCAGCGCCGGAGGGTGGCGTTCGGCAGGCAGGATCCGGCGCGCGCGCGCGAGCTTTTCATCCGCGGCGCGCTCGTGGAGGGCGAGTTCGACACGAAGCTCGCGTTCTTCGCGCACAACCGCAAACTGCTCGCCGACATCGAGCAGCTCGAGCACAAGTCGCGCCGCCAGGACGTGCTGGTCGACGACGAGTTGATCTACGGCTTCTACGATCAGGCGATTCCCGAGGGCATCTATTCGGGCGCGTCGTTCGAGCGCTGGTATCGCGACGAGGTGAAGAAGAGCGGCGAGCCCGAGGACAAGTTGCGTCTTTTGTACCTCTCTCGCGACGACCTGATGCGCCACGAAGCGGCGGGCGTCACGACCGACCTGTTCCCGAAGCGCATGACGATGGCGGGCGTCGACATGACGCTGAACTATCACTTCGAGCCGGGCTCGCCGCGCGATGGCGTCACGCTCGCTGTGCCGCTGTACGCGCTGAACCAGGTGGATGCGCGGCGCGTCGAATGGCTC